>DATIRX010000213.1:0-12122 GCA_035469225.1 Bryobacteraceae bacterium | reverse complement strand
TGCGGCTTGGGCTCATAGCCTGGAGGCGTCGCGACGGCGACGTGCATCCCCAGGCGGCCGGCGGTCACCATCAGCGAATGCGCGACGTTATTGCCGTCGCCGACAAACGCCAGCTTGAGGCCCTCCCAGCGGCCGAACTTTTCTTTAATCGTCTGGACATCGGCCAGCGCCTGGCAGGGATGATAGAGATCGCTGAGGGCGTTGATCACCGGCACACGCGACCACTGGGCCAGCTCTTTGACCGTGTCCTGGGAGAACACTCGTGCGACGATTCCCTGGGTCCAGCGGTCCAGATTGCGGACGACGTCCTTGACCGGCTCGCGCTCGCCGACCGGGCCGACACTGGTAACGGCGTCGCCGCCCAGCTGCTTGATCGCCAGCTCGAAGGTCACCCGGGTGCGCAGCGACGGTTTTTCGAACAGCAAGCTAAGGTAGCGCCCGGCGAGGGCCTGGGCGAATCGCTGCGGCGTGCGCTTGACCTGGGCGGCCAGGTCCAGAACGCGGACCAGCGCATCCTGGGAGAGATCGAGATCTTCCCGCAGGTGCTGGATCATGGGCTTGGCCAAACCCGGTTCGGCGAAACTGGATGCTGCCACGGATGTCTCCACGGTGAATGAATATGCAGTCGATTGAATAATAATACATTTGACAGGGCGGCGTCAAGCCGTCAGCCCCCGGCCGGTAAATCGATCCGGATCAGTTTACGCGCGCTGGTCTGGCCGCTCAGGATTCGGACAGCCTCCCGCGCCACGCCGTATTTCGCGGCCAGCAAGGCACAGACTTCCTGATTGGCCTGGCCTTTATCGGGCGGTGCGGCGACGCGGATCTTGAGCGTCCCGTCCGCCATTTCCCCCGCGAATTCGCTTTTCGCGCTGCGCGGGATGACCTTGACGCGAATGGTCACTTGGGCGGGGACTTTTCGGCGCCTTTCTCAACCAGCTCCGCCACCGCTCCGTCCACCTCCTGGATCTTCAGGCGCAGCGTCCTGCGGCCGGTCAGAAACCTGGGTGGGAAGTTGAACCGGCCCGCCGCCATGAAGTCGATGGTCTTGCCCGGCGGGATCTGGTCCCGCCCTGCCAGGACATCGTTGTATTTCGGCCCGATGAGTTTGTAGGTCTTAGCAATCTTCTCGACGTCGGACTTGGAGAGGGGCGTGGCCGTGGCTACTTCGTCTTCGGGAGTCTCCATGCTCATGTTGACCGAGTTGACCACGAAGGGTATCGATGCCCAGTTCGTAATGCGGACATCGGCGAACACGATGGCCCCGTCGTCGCCGTCGGCCAGGGTGCGGACCTTCAGGATCTCGCCTGTGGGCGCCAGGTGCGCTCCCCGGTTGGCGTAAAACGCTCCCCAGATTCCCGCGCCAACCAAGGCCAGCGCCACCAGGAAGTAGGTCCAGAATTGCCGGCTCATGCTTCAATCCCCCAGGAGACGCCCGTAGGGCTTCAGGCCGGTGACGTTATCGCAGATGGCTTTCAGGCCGGCGGTGATGGGGATGGCCAGGATCAAGCCAATGCCGCCCCACAGCATGCCCCACAGCATCAGCGCAAGGGTGACGGCCAGCGGATTCAGGTGCACGCGCGATCCTACGAATTTCGGATACAGCAGGTTGAGCGCAAACAGGTGCAGCAGACCTACGCTCACCAGCAGAAACAGGTACAGCGTGGGTGCGCCCTTGGGCAGCGCGGCGATCAGGGGCGGCATCAGGGCCAGAGGCATTCCGATATAAGGTACCAGGCTCAGGAAGCCGCTCATGGGCCCCACCACCGGCCAATAAGGGAGCCGGACCGCGGCGAACAGGATCCCGCTGGCCACGCTGAGCAACACCCCCAGCAGGAAGTTTCCGACGACGTAGGCGCGCACCATGTCGCCGACGCCGTCCAGGGCTTTCGCCAGGGCATAGCGGGGCTCGCCATCCAGGGTGAACAAGAGCCGCGCGCGCAGATGATCGCCCCAGCTGAGGATGAAGTACACCAGGAAGGGAATAAACGAGGCCATGAGCAGGACGCTATAGAACGAACGCAGGTAGTCGTAGACGTAGCTCACCATGGCGGTGGCCTCCGGCCGCACGCGCACTTCCTGGATGGGAGGAGCTGCCGGCGGCGGATCGGCGGCCTTCTTCGATGCCTTTCCACGGGTGCCGGGAGTTTCAGGCTGCGACTGCTGAATTGCGTCCTGGTCCTGGAAACGGCGCGGCACCAGAGTGCGATACACATTCTTCTCGACGCTGTCCACGCGGATGGCAGCGGACTCCACGATCTCATTGATGCGCGCGCCGTAAGCCGGAAGGTCGTCCAGCATCGCCAGAGCCTCGGTGTACAGGGCCAGGCCGGCGAAATACAGGCAGCCCAGCCACAGGGCGCAGACCAGGAAACTGGCCAATCCCCGCGGCATGCGGAGGCGCATGAACAGGCGGACCGCCGGCTCCAACAGAAAGGCGATCATGAAGGCGATGATCACGGTGATGAAGAACACCTGCCCGTAGTACAGCAGGGCCACACCCCCGGCGGCCGCCAGGATGCTAATTGCAACCCGGTAGGTCCTTTCCGCCGATGTGCTTTCTGTAACCACTTGCCTATCACTATAATTGGACTGAGCGTGCCCACAAATGCAAATCCACGGAAGGGCCGCATTCTGGCGCTGGATCTGGGAAAAAAGCGCATCGGACTGGCCTTGAGCGACCCGCTGGGCCTGACTGCCCAGGGGCTTCCGACGCTCCAGCGCGTCAATATCCGCACGGATCTGGCCGAACTGGACCGGCTGGCCAAGGAACATGACGTCGCTTTCATCCTTCTTGGCCTGCCCTTGCACATGAGCGGCGATGAGGGCCGTCAATCCGGACATGCCCGTGAATTCGCCCAGCGCCTGACGGAGCGAACCGGCCGCCACGTCCGCCTGTGGGATGAACGCTTGACCACCGTGGCCGCCCAGCGCGTCCTGAAATCGAGCGGCATCAGCATTGCCAAGCGCGCCCAGGCGGTGGACCGGCTGTCGGCGCAAATCCTGCTCGAAAGTTTCCTTGAAATGGAGCCTCCCATTTGACGCGGGCGATCCGATGGGCCGGATTGCTGTGTGCGGCGGTTCTGGGAGTCGCGTCGTACTCTCTCTTTTCGCCCTACCGGGGATTTGAAAACGAAATTTTCCTGCAGGTGCAGAAAGGCTCGGGAACTCGCGCCATCGCGCAGCAGCTGGCCGATGCGGGAGTCATTCGTTACGGCTGGCAATTCCTGCTGGCGCGCGCCTGGCACTCGCGAAGCAACCTGCAAGCCGGGGAATACCGGTTCGACCATGCGGCAAGCGTCTCGGAAGTGTTTAGCCGGCTGTCGCGCGGCGATGTGTACTACTTCAACTTCACCGTTCCGGAAGGCTCCAATATGTTCGACATTGCGCGGCTGCTGGAGTCGCAGGGAATCATGCCTGCCGAAGATTTCCTTCAGGCTGGGAAGACCTCGGAAGGGTTTCTATTCCCCTCAACGTACCGCCTGACTCGCTCGACGACAGCGGCTGCGCTGACCCAGACAATGACGGCGCAGTTTCAGAAAGAATGGAAAAAGCTGATGCCCGATCCGGGAACCGATGTGGTTAAAGTCGTCACGCTGGCTTCGCTGATCGAGAAAGAAACCAGCGTCGCCGCGGAGCGTCCCATCATTGCCGGCGTGTTTCAGAATCGCCTGAAGGTCGGCATGGCGCTCGATTGCGATCCCACGGTGATCTACGCGGCACTGCTCCAGGATCGATATCACGGCGCCATACATCGCTCGGATCTGGACAGCAAACATCCCTACAATACGTATCAGCACGCCGGTCTGCCTCCCGGGCCCATTGCAAATCCCGGCACTAGTTCGCTGGCGGCGGCGCTCCATCCGGCCGAGACGGAATTTCTGTATTTCGTCGCCAAACCGGGCGGCGACGGCCACGTATTTTCGTCGAATTTGGCGGCTCACGACAAAGCGGTAGGGAGCTACCGGCATGCGCGGAAAACGCGCTGATCTCTCGCGCTGGCTGGAGCGCGAGCGTCCGGCCCGCATCGCCGAGGCGGAGTGGGCGATGTTGCGCGCTGAACTCGGAAACATCTCCGCAGCCTACCTGCGGCGCTTGCTGCGCGAATCGGGCGTACCTCTGGCGCCGCTGGTCGAAGGGGTTCGCCAGGAGACGTTCGAAGCGCTAGAATCCAGTTTGTTGACCTTGCTCGAAGAATACGAGCATAGCGACCCGGTTCGCCGCCAGTCGATTCGCAGGGTGGTGATCGAAGCCAAGGAGCATGCGCGCTGGGCCGCGCGCAAACCGGGGCGGCGCCTGGAAAAAGAAGAAATGGCTTTGTGGATGCTGACCTGGCTGGAGAATCCTCCGCTGTTTCCCCAGTGGGTCCGGATTCGCCGGAAGATTTCGTGAAACTTCTCGATCTGGAAGGTCTGATGAACTACGCCGCGCGAGCGCTCTCGGCGCGGGCGTATTCCGTTTCCGAATTAACCACGCAGCTGAAAAAGCGCGCCGCCCTGCAAACCGATGTCGTTGAAGTATTGGATCGCCTGAAGCGCAACGGCGTGTTGAACGACCGCCGGCTGGCGGGCAGCTTCGCGGAATGGCGCCGCGACAATCAGGGACTGGGCAAGCAGCGCGTGATGCGCGATCTGATGCATCGGCGGGTGGCTCCGGCGGTGGCGCGCGAAGCCGTAGAGGCGGCCTACCAGGGTGCCGACGAGCCCGCCATGATCCTGGCGTTTCTCGAGCGGAAATTTCGCGGCAAGGATCTGGGCGCGCTCTTGCAGGATCAGAAGCATCTGGCGTCCGCGTTCCGCAAGCTGCGGGGCGCGGGATTCAGCACCGCCAATTCGATCCGCGTGTTAAGAAAGTACGCCGCCGAAGCCGAGCAGCTGGAAGAAATGGAAGATGACGCGACCGCTCCTTAGCTGTCCCCTTTTTCCGCGGACTAACTCTTAGAACTTCACCTTGGGAGCTTCCTTGGCACCGGCGTCAGCCGAGAAGTAAGCATTCTCCCGCTGGAACCCGAACATCGACGCGGCGATATTCTTGGGGAACAGTTCGATGTCGGTGTTGTACTTCTGAACGGCTTCGTTATACTTGCGCCGCTCCACGGCGATGCGATTCTCCGTGCCGGCCAGCTCATCCTGCAAGCGCAGGAAGTTTTCGTCGGACTTCAGGTTAGGATAGTTCTCGACGATGACGAACAGGCGCCCCAGGGCGCCTTCCAGCTGGTTATTGGCGGCGATGCGCTCAGCCGGCGTCTTGGCGCCCATCATCGCGGCGCGTGCGTCGGTCACCGCTGTCATCACGGCCAGTTCCTGCTTGGCGAAGCCCTTGACGGTCTCCACCAGGTTCGGAATCAGGTCCAGGCGGCGCTGCAAAGCCACATCCACCTGCTGCCATTGCGCTTTGTAGGATTCCCGCTCCGTGACCAGCTCGTTGCGAGTGCCCATAAAGCTCCCGCCCACGATCAGGACCAACAGAACCACCACACCCAGTCCAATCAGTACACCCTTCATGATGTTTTTATCCCCCTAGCCCATCGACAAAAGCTATCAGCCTACCAATACATACGAGATACTGCGCGAATAGTTCGCCGGGATCGCCCGGATCTCCACCCGGGATGTCTTCCCGGATATCCAGAAGTCCCTCAAACGGATGCATGTCGGCGCCCATGACCTCTCCCAGCTGCCGGACCATGGCCCGCCGCTCCGATTTGGGCTTCTTGCCGGCCAGCTCCAGGGCATGCCGGCCCAGCACACAGAAGGTGTTTACCGAATCCACGCACAGCGCCAGCAAGGCATCCGGATGGGACAACTGGGAAGCGCCCTGCTGCCGGAGGCGCAGGAGTTTGGAGCGCAGCTCATGCTCCACCTGGGAACGGTAGTTCCGCATGTCGACCTTCAGGTCGGCGATCACATCCAGCCCGTACAGGACCCGGCGGCGTTCCTTCATGTCGTGGAATTCAATGGGAAAGCTGTCGGCCGAGTTGTGTACTTCGTGTTCGCTCATCAGCAGCGGAGCGGGATGTTCTTTCTGGCGCCACCAGCTCAGAACCGGCTCGGCCTCCATCAGCTCCCGCGGCGTGATGTCCTTCAGCACGCACAGCACGTTCAAGTCGGAGAGCTTGTCGGCGCGTTCCGGCGCCGCGGCCGATCCATAGAGGATCACCGATACCAGGCGATCGCTGAAGGCATGTTCCAGTTTTGTGGTTAATTCCTTCAAGAGTTCCATGTCGTTTATCACGTGACTACCAGCCTCCGGAAGCTCCTCCCCCGCCCGAGCCGCCTCCGCCGAAACCACCGAATCCGCCGCCTCCACCACCGCCGAAGCCGCCTCCGCCCCAGTTCCCGCCTCCCCAACCGCTGCGGCGGCCCCCCAGCATTTGACCCAGCAGGAGACCGGTGAGAAGACCTGTACCGCCACCGCCCCGCCCTCCTCTTCCGCTGATTCCGCGGAGGAACAGCATCAGAAGCACAAAGGCGAAAATGATTCCGACGAAGCCGCCTCCGCCGCCTGAATCCCGGGAGCGCTCCTGCCGGGGCGGCGCCCCCTCGATTGTGACACCCTTGGCGTCCGCAATGCGCTGGCCGAACTGTTGCGCCGCGGCCAGCAGCGCCCCGCCATAGTTACCCTGCCGCAGGATCGGCCGGATGCCGCGCAGCACGCCGCCGGCGTAGCCGTCCGGAACAACCGGCTCCAGCCCGTAGCCGACCTCGACGCGATTCTTGCGATCCTTGATCGCCAGCAATACCAGCAATCCTTCGTTCGTCCCCTTCTTGCCGATCCCCCACTCGGTGAACAGCCGGTTGGCGACATCTTCGACGGGTTCATTTTCGAGCGTCTCCACCGTGATGAAGGCGAATTGCACGCCCGTGGCGCGTTCCACGTTGCCGGAATAGGTTTCCAGTTCAGCCGCGCTGCGCGCATCGATTGCGTGAGCAAAATCGTTCACGTAACCGGTCGGTTTGAGTTTGGATGTGTCGAGCCCGAATGCCAGCGAGCCGCATAGCGCCGCCAGCACCGCCACCCCGCGGAAAGGCTGCATAGTTATAGTTACGGATACGTTACCGTGTTAGATCCTCGCGGCGCAAACGGAAGCCCTCCAGGCGGCCGAGCATCGCCACCGCCATATGCCTGGGATCGAAGAACTGCTGGGCCAGCGCCTGGACCTCGCTGGCGGTCACCCGCTCGATGCGTTCCAGCATCTCATCCAGCGAGTAGAAGCGTTTGAAATACAACTCCTGGCGCGCCAGATTGCCCATGCGGCTGCTGGTGCTTTCCATACCCAGGACCGTAGATCCTTTGAGGTGATCCTTGGCGCGGCGCAGCTCCTCTTCGGAGACGGGTGTAGACGCCACCTCATTCAGTTCGTGGACAATCGAGTTGATCACCCTCTTGGCGGAGCGAATCGAGGTGCCCGCGTAAACCAGCATGCAGCCGGCATCGTGATACATGGATAGCTCGGAGTAAATCGCATACGCCAGGCCCTGCTTTTCCCGGATGTTCTGGAACAGCCGCGAGCTCATGCCGCCTCCCAGAACCGCGTTGAGGATGTAGCAGGCGAAGCGCGATTCGTGCGGCATGGGGATAGAGGGCACGCCGACGTACAGGTGCACCTGCTCCAGCGAATTCTTGTTGCAGAACACCAGCGGCGCGTGCGGCAGCGGTATGGCCCGCTTGGGGCGAAAGGGCCGCGCCTTCAGATCGCCCAGGTGGTCCTCCACCAGACGCACCATCTTCTTGTGGCTGAGATTTCCCGCAGCCGTGACCAGAATGTTCGAGGGCGAATAGAAGTGCTTATAGTACCGGTCGATCATGCCGCGATCGAAGCTGCGGATGGTCTGCTTGGTTCCCAGAATCGAACGGCCCAGCGCGTGCCCTTTCCAGAAGCGGCTGGAGAAGAGCTCGTGGATCATGTATTCGGGATTATCCACCTCCATCTTCAGCTCTTCCAGAATGACGCCCTTCTCTTTCTCGATATCCGCCGGCTCAAACAGCGGATTGCGGACCAGATCGGCCACCACGTCGAACGCTGCCGGGACGTGCTCGTCCAGTACCTTGACGTTGTAGCTGACCAATTCCTTGGAGGTGAATGCGTCCAGGCCGCCGCCGATGGAATCGATGGAGCGGGCGATCTGCTCCGCCGTGCGGTGCTTGGTGCCTTTAAACACCATGTGTTCCACGAAGTGCGAAATACCTGTCTGATGCGGCTCTTCCTCGCGCGAACCGGTTCCGATCCATAGACCTACAGATACGCTGCGAACGTGCGGCATCCGCTCCGTTACCACGCGCACCCCATTGGGAAGGACTTCGCGTTCAATCTGCCGGCCGGTAGAGCGAGTCTTTCGAGGCATCTTGCTCCATATTACCGCTTACCGCGGGGGCATCCCGAGGCCCGGATGTTATCCTGAGTAGGTGCCGCAAGCTATTGTAGGAATGGAAGTTGCCGATATCGCCGCGGCTATTGGTCCGGAGCACCCGCGATTCCGCGCCCGCCAGATCTATGAAGCTGTTTACCGCCAGCGCGTTACAGACTTACACCTGGTTTCGACCCTGCCCAAGCTCCTGCGCACCCAACTGCCCGTGGGAGTCCCGGAAATCGAACGGGTTTTCGATTCGACCGACGGCACGCGCCGCTACCTGCTGAAGCTGGCGGACGGAAAAACCGTCGAGACCGTGTGGATGCCGGAAGGCGAACGATCCACGATCTGTATCTCCACTCAGGTAGGCTGCCCGGTGGACTGCAAGTTCTGCCTCACGGCGCTGCTGGGACTGGAACGCAGTTTGAGCACCGGTGAAATCGTCGGGCAAGTCTTGCGCGTAGCCGCCGACCGGGGCCTGGAAGCCAACATCGACCGCCTCAACATCGTCATGATGGGCCAGGGCGAGCCGTTGTTGAATCTCAATAACGTGATCAAAGCCACGCGGCTGCTGACCGATCCGGAAGGCATGGCGATCTCGCCCCGGCGCATCACCTTGTCCACTTCCGGCATTGTCCCGAAAATCCGGGAACTCGCCCAGGAAGAAGTACGCCCGAAGCTGGCGATCTCCTTGAACGCCTCCAGTGAAGAGCAGCGCCAGGCGCTGATGCCGATCACGCGGAAATATCACTTGCGCGATTTGATCGACGCTTGCCGCGCCTATCCCCTGAGGCCCTGGGAGAAGCTGACGTTCGAGTACGTTCTGCTCAAGGGTGTCAACGACACCGACGCCGACGCTCGACGCGTGGTGAGACTGCTCGCCAACCTGAACGCCAAGGTGAACCTGATCGCGCTGAATCCGGGTCCCGGAATTCCCTTTGAGACGCCCGAGCCCTCGCGCGTGGCGGTGTTCCAGGCGATCGTAAAGCGCGCGATGCCCTGCTTCCTCCGCAAGCCGCGCGGCCTGGACGTCTTCGCCGCCTGCGGGCAGCTGAAGCGGATGGAACTGGTGGGGATTCAGTAAGCGGCGCCGCAGTGAAGTAGCGCCGTGAAGTAACATTGTTGAGAACCGATCCTCCGGACGGCAATCGATGGACCAAGGACGCTGGCGGCAAATCGAGAGGCTGTACCTTTTGGCTCTGGAACAGGAGCCGGCGCAACGGAGTCGCTTCCTGGCCGAAACCTGCAAGGACGATGCCGACCTTCGCCGGGAGGTGGAAATCCTGCTGAGCCAAGGTGGCGGCACAGAGCTTCTGTCGGACCAGTCGGAGTGGGCTGAACCCGAGGACGCGGCGCAGCCGACGGTCTTGAACCCGGGCGACAGGCTGGGGCCGTATCAGATTCTCGGCCCGCTGGGCGAGGGCGGCATGGGGAAAGTCTATCGCGGGATGGACACGCGCCTGGGCCGCGCCGTCGCCATTAAGGTTTCCGCCGAACAGTTCAGCCAGCGTTTCGAGCAGGAGGCCCGCGCCATATCGGCGCTGAACCACCCGCATATCTGCACGCTCTATGACGTCGGGGCGACGCCTTCCGGCTCGCGCTACCTGGTCACCGAGCTGGTGGAAGGCGAGACTCTGCGCGATTGGCTCAAGCGCGCTCCACCCGTCGAGCGAGGGCTGGAGGTCGCCAGACAGGTGCTGGAGGCGCTTCGCGCCGCGCATGATGCGGGCATCGTGCATCGCGATCTGAAGCCTCAAAACATCATGGTTCGTTTCGATGGCTACGTGAAGGTACTGGATTTCGGCCTGGCGAAGCGCATACCGGTTACTCGCGGATTCCAGAGCGAAGCCACCGCATCGGTTGGTCTGAGCGTTCCCGGCCAGATCGTTGGGACGGTCGCCTATATGTCGCCCGAGCAGATCCTGGGGCAGCAGCTGGACCAGCGTAGCGACCTGTTTGCCTTCGGGATCATTCTCCACGAAATACTGACCCGGCAGCATCCCTGGAAGCGGCCCTCCTCGGTGGATACGATGCACGCGATCCTTCACGACGAACCGCCCGCCACGCACGCCCCTTCCCCCCAGGCGGCCGTGATGCGGAAGCTTCTCCGCAAGACTCCCGCGGAGCGCTACGCATCCGCCCAGGCGGTTCTGCAGGCCCTGGCGGACAACACGCCCGATCGAGGCCCGTCGATCGCGCCGGGCCCGGACGTCAAGCCCCTAACCTCCATTGCCGTGCTTCCGTTTGTCTTCCTGAATGAAATCGAGGAACGCCAGGCCTTGTCGCTCGGCTTTGCCGACGCCTTGATTACGATGCTGGGAAGCCTGGAGGACTTTAGCGTGCTTCCGACCTCGGCCATCCTGAACCATGCCGCCGGTACGGAGCCTGCTCAAACCTGCCGCAATCTGGGAGTCCGCCACGTCCTGCAGGGGAATGTCCAGCGGATCGGGACCAACTGGCGTGTCTCCATGCAGCTCTACGACAGCACGACGCAAAAGATCGCCTATTCGGAGAAACACGACTTCCTGCGGGAAAACGTATTCGAAGTGCAGGATGAGATCGGGCGGCGCGTGGTGGAGGCTCTGCAAACCCGGTTTCCGAGGGAGGCTCCGAAGGCTCGCGACCGGTACAGCAGCGACCCGGAAGCGTTCGATGAATTCATGACGGGTCTTCGCGAGAGTTATACCGACCGCGAAGAGACGCTTCGAAGCGCCGACCGGCACCTTTCGAAAGCCATCCAGATCGACCCGCAATTCGCGCTGGCGCATGCCTGGCTGTCCCAGGTCTCGATGCAGATCCATTTCGATTTCGACTCCCAGCGGACGTGGCTGGAGAAGGCGGAACATCACTGCGACCGGGCCTTGGCGCTGGACCCGGGATTGCCCGAGGGGCATTGGGCCCGCTCCGCGATCCTTTGGAGTCCCGCTAAGAATTTTCAGCATGCTGCCGCGATCGCGGAGCTGGAACAGGTTTTGGCCGCGCGGCCTAATTTTGACCGGGCCCATAACCGGATGGCCAACATTTGCTGGCACATCGGACGGTTTCAGGAAGCGCTGTTGGCTCACGAGCACGCCATGCGGTCGAATCCCAGAAACCGCTCTTATAATCTCGAGAACATCTATCTCTGCAGCGGAGACTTCGCGCGCGCCGAGGCGGCGGCCCAGTCGTGGCTGACGGAATCGCCCGGCAACCGGAACGCTGTCCGCTTTGGCCCGCAGCCTCCACTGCTGGCGGGAGACTTACATCTGGCCGAGCAACGGTTGTCGGCGGGCCTGAAACTGTACCCCGCGGATCCTTTTCTCCTCAGTCTGCAAGGCATCCTGCACGCCCGGCGCAAGGAAACCGGCGCCGCGCTGGAGTGTGTGCGAAAAGCGCTGGACCTCCCGATTACCGTCGGCCATGCGCACCACGCCTATTATCAGGTCGCCTGCGTGTACGCTGTTTTGAGCGAAACCGAAAAAGCCATGGCGTGGCTCCAGCGCAGCGTCGATACCGGCAATCCCTGCTGGCCCTTCTTCAAGCTGGATCCCCATTTGGAGAACTTGCGCGCCGAGCCCCGGTTCCAAAGGCTGGTCGCCGGCCTCGAGCGCGAGTACGCGGCCTTGAAGATTTCACGGCTATAAATCGCCGATGGCTAGGCCATCCCCTTGGCGAGCAGCTCCGCGAACTGCCTCCAGTTCTTCCGTAGCGCGTGGGTCTTGTTCCCACTGGGCCACCACTGCACGCTTCCGCGGCCCATCAGGAGCCGTCCCAGCAACTCATCCCCGCTGCGGA
>DATIRX010000212.1:0-10084 GCA_035469225.1 Bryobacteraceae bacterium | reverse complement strand
CCAAAGGGCTGCGCGGATGCGAACCCGGCCACAACAAGAAGACTAAGAAATGTTTTTGGGAGCATGCTACTTCCACTGTAGCCCAATCCCTCAGACGATCTTGGGCGGAGTCCGTGATGGACCCTTCGCCGGCGGCGAAGCCTGTACCGGAGGTTCGAACCGGATGACGGCGGGCGCATGTGCTTTGGGATGGCGGGCCTCGCCGGGCCGCAGCCAAAGCAGCAGGAAGGCGCCCAGGATGGCTACGATACTGGCCACAGTTAGTTTGCCCATGGCGTGGAGATAGCAGGTCAGGTGCCACTTCTAACCTGATGATTCTGAGTACCGGGTCCGCGCCTGCCGGTCACAGGTGTGCCCAAAGCTACAGCTGCCCGCGGGCGGCGCTGGTGGCCAGCTCGTCGGCGCGATTGTTGTCGTCGTGGTCGGCGTGGCCCTTGGTCCAGGTCCAGCGGATGGTGTGCTGCGCTACCTGGCGGTCCAGTTCTTCCCACAGATCCTGGTTCAGAACCGGCTTCCTGGCGCTGGTCCGCCAGCCGTTGCGCTTCCATCCGTGGATCCATTGGGTGATGCCATTTTTCACGTATTGCGAATCCGTGACGATCTCCACCTGGCAGGGTTCGCGCACGGCCTTTAGTCCCTCGATGACAGCCGTCAGCTCCATCCGGTTGTTGGTGGTGTGCGCCACGGAACCGGCCAGCTCCCGCGTATGACTGTTGTAGCGCAGAATGCAGGCCCATCCGCCGGGGCCGGGATTACCGAGGCAGGCCCCGTCCGTAATCAGTTGAATGTGCTTCAAACCTGTACTAGCTCGCGTTCAAAGAAGGCATCCACCAGGTCGAGGATTCCAGCGGGATCGGTGGCCTGGTAGATGTCGGCGCGAAGCCTGGAGCCGTTTCGAACGCCATGTGTGAAATAGGTCGCGAACTGTTTCATCTTGCCGACGGCGTCGGGCGCCTGATACTCCTGCAGCATGGAATAATAGCGGCGCATGATTTCGTAGCGCGCGGTCTCCGAAGGAGTCTCGTAGGTTCCGGTGGCGATGTAATCGGCAATCTGCCGGAAGATCCACGGATTGGAGGACGCGGCCCGGCCGATCATCACGGCGTCGCAACCGGTTTCCTGGACCATGCGCACGGCGTCCTGGGGCGTGAGGATATCGCCGTTGCCGATCACGGGGATCTTCACCGCGGCTTTCACTTCGGCGATGCGGGTCCAGTCGGCATGGCCGCTGTAGCCCTGCTCGCGAGTGCGCGGATGCAAGGCGATCGCCGCCAGGCCGCAATCTTCGGCGATTTGAGCCATGCGCACGTTGACCAGTTCCTTGTCATTCCAGCCCGCGCGAAACTTCATGGTGAGCGGAATGGAAATGGCAGACTTAACCGACCGCAGAAGCTTTTCCACCAGGGGAAGATCGCGCAGCAGGCCCGAGCCGCCGTTGCAGCGGACCACCTTTTTGACGGGGCAACCAAAGTTGATATCGACGTGGTCGAAACCCAGATCTTCACAGTAGCGTGCGGCATCCGCCATCACCTCCGGATCCGATCCGAACAGCTGCGCGGAGATGGGATGCTCATCCGGATCGAAGTACAGGTAGCGAAACGTGCGGGTGGGCCGGCTGGACTTGGAGGTGGCCACCACGCCATGCGAGCTGGTGAACTCGGTCATGATGAGCCCGCAGCCGCCTTGGGCGCGAATCATGCGCCGGAACACGGTGTCCGTCACCCCGACCATGGGGGCAAGCACCGTTGCCGGCTGGATTTGGGTGGGGCCGATCCGGAACCCGCGGGGAAACATCACTATCCTATTTTAGCTTGGTGAGGTTACGATTCCGCCAGCCGGAGAGCTACAGCGTCTCGCTGGCGGCCGGCGGCTCCGCGGGCAGCACTTCGAAATTATCCGGAGTGAAGACCACGGTGCGAACTTGGCCGCTCTTGCCGATGGGCCCGATGGGTTTGCCGTTCAAACGAACTTCAATCCCTCCGGCGTTGCCGACGGTCATGCGGGCCGCGTCGAGTCCGGTCAGCGTCTTGGTCTGGCTGGGCTCCAGGAAACCGGAGAAAAGCCGCTTCCCTTCGCTGCTGATCGAGAGCCAGGTTTTCTCGGTGGCGGAAAGATTCAGGACAACGTGATTGATTCCGTCCACGGTGGTCTGCGTGGCCGCTTCCGCAGTAACCTGAACGGTAGCCACTTCCGCGGGCGATGGCGGCTGCACCGGCTGCACAACCGGCTGGATCTGGGGCTGAATCACGGGAGGCAGTGGCCGCGTCTTGGCGACCGCCGCTTCGGCCGGCCGGCTCCACCACGCGTAGAATCCTGAACAGGCCAGCAGCGCTAACGCCAATCCGGCCACAGACACGCCCAGCCTGGTGTGGGCAAAGTAGCTGCGGTTATTGTCGGCGACGATCGGGTCCATCGGACGCAACGGCGGTTGTGCCAGCGCACCCGGCTGAACCGGTTCCTCGGCGGCTGCCGTCAAAAGCTGAACCCCGGAACGAATTTCGGAGTCCTTCACTCCGAGAATGGCAGCGTATTGCCGGACAAAATTCTTGTAGAAGAAAGCACCAGGCAGGCTCTTAACGTCGTCGCCTTCGATGTCACGCAGGTATTGCTGCGTCAGGCAGAGTTCGTCGGCGATCTCTGACAGTTCGCGACCTTGGCGCTCGCGGGCGCTCCGGAGAATTCTTCCTACGGAGTTCATAACTACCTATTCTTGTCGGCTGTGAAGTGCCAGGGCTTTAGACCTGGAGGTACTATAATACAACATTCCGTGAATTTGTCTCCCAAAAAATGCAGTCCGGTATTGGGAGTAATTGTCATCAATTGGAATCGCAAGGAACTGCTTCGGGCGTGCCTCGATTCGCTGGCTCGCCAGACTCACGGATCCTTCGAAGTGGTGGTGGTGGACAACGGTTCCAACGATGGCTCCCCCGCTCTGGTGGAAGAAATAGCGAAGTCTTATCCGGTGCCGCTGCGGCTGATCGCCAATTCCTCGAATTTGGGATTCTGTGCCGCCAACAACCAGGCCATCCTGGCCACCGAAACCGAGCTGGTGGCGCTTCTGAACAACGACGCCGAAGCCGAACCGGCGTGGCTGGAGGCCTTAGAACGAGCCATTCGGCAGAGCAAGGATGTCGGAATGGCCGCCTCTAAGGTCCTGGTCTGGGAAGATCCCAGGCGGATCGACAAGTGCGGTCATCTGATCTACCCGGATGGCCAGAATCGGGGCAGAGGGTCCGGGCAGCTGGACCAGGGCCAGTTCGACCGCATGGAAGAGGTCCTGTGGCCGGACGGCTGCGCGGCCATGTACCGGCGTGCGATGCTAGAGGACGTCGGCGGATTCGATGAGGACTTTTTCGCGTATGCCGATGATGCCGAATTGGGCCTGCGGGCCCGGTGGGCGGGCTGGCGATGTTTTTATACCCCCGACGCGGTGGTGCGGCATCACCGGGGCGCCACCTTAGGGCTCGGATCCGCCCGCCGGCTGACGCTGATTGAACGCAATCGCGTCCTGCTGGCCGTGAAACTGTTTCCTGGGAGTCTGCTGTGGGCCAACAGCGCCTATCTACTGGCGAGGATCGTGGCGGGAATGTGGGCGGCGCTCCGCAATCGGGGAGAGACGCGTCACTACCCCGGAATGGGCGGGAAGCTCACGGCGGGACTGGCTCTTCTCCGCGGAACGGCGGAGGCGCTTCCCCTGATCCCGGCCATGCTCCGCAAGCGGTGGGCATTCCGCCGGAAACGCCGGCTCACCCCCCGGCAGATCCGGAAACTGCTGCTGGCGAACCGAATCCCCCTGCGGGAGCTCTCCGAACAGGCCAATTGACTGCCGACCCGTGCCCGGCTTGCGGGCAGGTTCAGGTCCGCCTGCTGTTTTCCGGGACCGACCGCCTGTACGGCACCACCGACCGTGTTTTCCAGGTGGTGGAGTGCGTGTCTTGCCGGCTGATCCGGCTGCATCCCAAACCCCCGCCGGAAGAGCTGCAGCAGTACTATCCGCCTAACTACTGGTATGTGCCCGAGCCGGCCGCGGTCGACCGGATGGAGCAGCGCTATCGGCGGTTCGTTCTCCGGGATCACCTGTATTTCGTCGAACGCGCGCTGCGAGAGTCGGAGGCCAGGGGGATCATCCTGGACGCCGGCTGCGGCGGCGGATTGTTCCTGCAGATGCTGGCGGAGCGGGGCGCCGTCGAGCGCACGGGTCCCGTGGCCGGCCTGGATTTGTCGATCGATGCGGCCCACGCGGCGTGGTGGCGCGCGGGAGTTCCGGCCGTATGCGGATCGCTTTCGCAAGCTCCCTTCGGGGGCGGCAGTTGCGCTGCCGTCACCATGTTTCACGTCTTGGAGCATCTCTACGATCCGGCAGAATACCTGCGCGCGGCGCACCAGCTCCTGTCTCCGGAAGGCCGCCTGATCGTACAAGTGCCCAATGCCGCCTGCTGGCAGTTTCTGCTCCTGGGAGAGCGCTGGAGCGGAATCGATATCCCCCGGCATCTGACCGATTTCCGCAGCTCGGATCTGGACCGGCTGCTCCAAAGCTGCGGGTTTGAAGTGCTGCGGCACAAGCACTTTTCCCTGCGCGATAATCCCGCGGGGCTGGCCACCAGCCTGGCGCCCGGACTCGATCCGATGGCCCGGCGGGTGCGGCGGGTGATCGAGACGCCTCGACAGAGGCTGTGGAAGGATCTGGTTTACATGACGCTGGTAGCCGGGTCGGCGCCGTTCACTCTGCTCGAAGCCGTGTGCCGCGCCGGATCCACCATCATGGTCGAAGCCCGCAAGAAATCGTGATCTACGACAAGCTGCGGTCCCTGATGCCGGCGCCGCTGGCCCGCTACGTGATGCATTTCGAGGCGGCCATCGAGGACGCGGTGAAAGGCTTCGCCGCGGACCTGAGCCCGGGAGTTCGCGTACTCGACGCTGGCTCCGGTGAGGGCGTCCACAAACACTACTTCCTGGCGCAGCGATACTGCGGACTCGATCTGGCGGTGGGCGATCAGGCTTGGGACTACTCGAAGCTCGACGTGCTGGGGGACCTCGAGACGCTTCCCTTCCCCGACCGGACCTTTGCAGCCGCCATCAACATCGTCACTCTGGAACACGTATTGCATCCCGCCCAGGTGCTGTGCGAGCTGAGCCGCGTTCTGGCTGCAGGCGGACGACTGCTGTTGGTCGCTCCGCTCGAATGGGAAGAGCACCAGCAGCCCCACGATTACGGACGTTTCACCCGCTACTCGCTGGATCACTTGCTGCGGAAGGCTGGATTCATTGAAATCTCCATCCAGCCGGTGGGGGGAATCTTCCGGCTGATCTCGCGCCGCCTGCTGAATGCTCTGCAATACTTTCCGGGCCCCCTCGTGCTGGTGGCGGCAGTTTTCTTCGCGCCCCCTGCCCTGCTGTTGCCGTTGCTGGATCCCCTGGATCAGAAGAGAGCTTCTACACTGGGATATATATGTTCCGCGCGCAAGCCTTCCTGATCCTGGTTTTTTCGACCCTGGCGGCAGCCGCCGGCTTCTCGGGCACGTCAGCCCTGGAATTCACCCGCCGCGCCGTAGCGTTCGGACCCAGGCCATCCGGCTCCGAGGCGATTCATCAGCTGCAGGCCTATATCCTGACGCAGCTCAAGACCTGCAAATGCCAGGTGACCGAGGATGCATTTACGCCGCAGACTCCCAAGGGCCCCATCGCGATGAAGAACATCCTGGCGAAGTTCCCGGGCAAAAGCGGCAAGGCCGTGGTGATCACCGGGCATTACGACACCAAGCTGTTCCCGGGACGGAAGTTCGTGGGCGCCAGCGATGGCGGATCGTCCACCGGCCTGCTGCTGGAACTGGCGCGGGTGCTCGCCGGGCGGCCCAGAACCGACGATGTCTACCTGGTCTGGCTGGACGGCGAAGAGGCCGTGCGAACCGAATGGGCGGGCGAAGACAATCTCTATGGCAGCCGCCACTTGGCGGCGTTGTGGTCGAAGGACGGCACGGCAGCGAAGATCAAGGGCCTGATCAACGTGGACATGATCGGCGACAAGCATCTGAATATCAAGCAGGAGCAGAACTCCAACGCCCGTCTGCGGCAGATGGTGTGGAAGAGCGCGGCGGATCTCGGCTACCAGGCGTACTTCGTGAATGAAACCATCACCATCGAGGACGACCACATGGAGTTCCTGAAGCGCGGCATCCCGGCTCTGGACTTGATCGATTTCGACTACGAGCCCTGGCACAGCGACGAGGACACCATGGACAAGCTGAGCGCACAGAGCCTGGAAATCGTCGGCACGGTGCTGCTGGACGTGATCCAGAGGCTGGAGCGGCAGTAGGTTAGTTTTAATATGGGATCAAGAGAAGCGTTTCCAGTTGAGGAGTACCTGCGAACCACGTTCCCGGACCTTGATAAAGAGTATCGGGATGGTGAGCTTGTGGAGCGCTCCTTGCCTGACTACCTGCATTCGAAAACTCAAGGTCTTCTGATTTTGTTGTTAGGCGCCCTGCGAAAAACGTTCCCGGTATTTGTGTGTCCGGAATTGCGGCTTCAGGTTCGTCCAGGTTTATATCGAATACCGGACGTCGCGGTCTTCTATCCAAACGAGCCACAGGAACGCGTACCCTGCTCGCCGCCTTTGGTTGCGATTGAGATTCTCTCTCTTGACGACAGAATGGCCGACATACGGAACAAACTCGCGGAGTACCGCACATGGGGTGTTACACACGTTTGGCTGGTGGATCCTCATTCCAAGCGCATGTATACCTGCGATGCAGAACTGGTCGAAGTGTCGATCCTGCGGATACCCGAGTTGAACATCGAACTGACGCCGGCGGATATCTTCGAGTAGTCACTTCACCCGCAGATCGCGACCCGTCATCTCCCTAGGCTGCGCGACGTGCAACATTCCCAGAACAGTGGGCGCGATATCCTGCAGCGCACCGCCGGAGCGCAGCGGACGCTGGTCTTCATCGACCACGATGAACGGCACAGGATTCGTCGTGTGATACGTATGCGGACCCTTGGTCACCGGATCGATCATAGTCTCGGCGTTACCGTGATCCGCCGTGATGATCCAGCGGCCGCCCGCGCGCCGCAGAGCCGAATAGATCCGGCCGAGGCAAGTGTCCACCACCTCGACTGCCCGCACCGTCGGCTCCATTTTGCCCGAATGCCCCACCATATCCGCATTGGCGAAATTCATCACGATGATGTCGAAGCCGCGCCCGTCGATGGCCTTGATGGCCACCTCCGCGACGCCCTCCGCGCTCATCTCGGGCTTCAAGTCGTACGTGGCGACCTTGGGAGAAGGCACCATCTGGCGTTCTTCGCCGGGATACGGTTTTTCATTCCCGCCGTTAAAGAAGTAGGTGACGTGCGCGTACTTTTCGGTTTCGGCGACGCGCAGGTTCTTCCAGTGCTCGGCCGCCATGACGTTCGCCAGGATGTTGTGGGGATGCTCGCGTGCCAGCACGAAGGGAACCGCAAGTCCCTTGTCATAGTGCGTCATCGTCGTGAAATGCAACTTCAGATTCGATTCGGTCAGGGCCTGCGTCATCTCGCGGCCACGATCCGCGCGATAGTTGAAGAACACACATGCGTCGCCCTCGCGGATCAATCCAACGGGTTCATTCCGCCCATCCACCATCGTGACCGGCTCGATGAATTCATCGGTAACGCCGTGCTCGTACGAGCGCTTCGCAGCGGCGACCGCATCGGTTGCCTTTTCGCCGCGACCGTCCACCATGGCCGCCTTGGCACGCTCGATCCGCTCCCAACGCTTGTCGCGATCCATCGCATAGTATCGGCCCGCCACCGTCGCGATGCGGCCAACGCCAAGCTTGCGGATCTCCCGCTGCAGCGCTGCGAGAAATCCAGCGCCGCTTTCCGGCGGTGTATCGCGGCCGTCCATAAAGCAGTGGATCGCCACATCCGCCACGCCCTCACGCTTGGCCATCTCCAGCAGCGCGTAGAGGTGGGTGTTCATGGAATGCACTCCGCCGTCGCTCAGCAGCCCCATCAGATGCAGCCGGCGCCCACGTGCGTGGTGCATGGCCGCCAGCAGCGCCGGATCGCGGAAGAAGTCGCCCGAGGCGATCATCAGGTCGATGCGCGTGACGTCCATCTGAATGACGCGGCCTGCGCCGATGTTCAGATGGCCCACCTCGCTGTTTCCCATCTGCCCATCCGGCAGTCCCACGAACGGCCCCGAGGTCTGCACCAGCGTATGGGGATAATCGCGCAGCAGGGCATCGTATACGGGCTTGCGCGCCGCGGCAATGGCGTTGCCTTCGACCGCGGGTGAGTAGCCCCATCCGTCCAGAATGGTGAGGACCAGCGGTTTCCCGCCCATCACTGCCGGAACGCCTTGCGGCCCGCATAGCGCGCGGCCGAACCCAGGTCCTCTTCAATGCGCAGAAGCTGGTTGTACTTGGCGATGCGATCGGTACGGCTGGCGGAACCCGTCTTGATTTGTCCCGCGCCCGTGGCGACCGCCAGGTCGGCGATAAACGCGTCCTCGGTTTCACCCGACCGGTGGGAAACCATCGAGGTGTATCCGGCATCCGCGGCCATTTTCATCGCTTCCAATGTTTCCGTCAGCGTGCCAATCTGGTTGACCTTCACAAGAATCGAGTTAGCCACGCCCCGCTCGATGCCGAGTTTCAGACGGGCGGAGTTGGTGACGAACAGATCGTCGCCGACCAGCTGGATCTTCTTGCCCAGCATGTCGGTAAGCGTTTTCCAGCCGTCCCAATCGTCCTCGGCCATGCCGTCTTCAATGGACACGATGGGATACTGGCGGACCCAATTGGCATAGAACTCGGCCATCTGCTGGGAAGTGTGCTCGCTCTTATCGGACTTCTTAAAGATGTATTTCTTTTTGTCTTTGTCGTAGAACTCGCTGGCGGCCGGATCGAGCGCGATGCCGATCTGATCGCCCGGCGTATAGCCGGCCAGAGTGATCGCTTCGAGCACCACTTCGAGTGCCTCGTCGTTGGACTTGAGGTTGGGGGCGAAGCCGCCCTCGTCGCCGACCGAAGTGGAGTATCCGCGCTTCTTGAGCACGCCCTTAAGCGTGTGAAAGACTTCCGCGCCCCAGCGTAAGGCCTCCGAGAATCGCTCGGCTCCGTAAGGCGCAATCATAAACTCCTGGGGATCCACGCTGTTATCTGCATGTGCCCCGCCGTTCAGGATGTTCATCATCGGCACCGGCAGCAGGCTGGCATTCACTCCGCCCAGATAACGATAAAGCGGCGTCTGCTGGGATGTGGCCGACGCGCGCGCGACGGCCATGGATACTGCCAGAATGGCGTTGGCTCCCAGCCGGGCTTTGTTGGGCGTTCCGTCCAGCGAAAGCATCAGCCGGTCGATTTGCGACTGCCTCTCCGCATCGGCGCCGAGCAGCGCGGGCGCGATGTACTGGGCAATATTCTTGACGGCGTTGTGCGTACCCTTGCCCAGGTAGCGCGACTTGTCGCCGTCGCGCAGCTCGACCGCCTCGTGCTCGCCGGTGGACGCGCCCGAAGGGACGGCGGCGCGTCCCATGCTGCCGTCGGCGAGATGAACATCGGCTTCCACTGTTGGGTTGCCGCGGCTATCCAGAATCTCGCGGCCGATGATTTTGGTGATCTCCATAAGGGCGAATCTCTAGCTTACGGCAAGCGAGTAGAATAGGGGAAGCACCATGAAACTCCTCGTAAACATCTATCAGGATGAAGACCGGATCTTCATTGCCGAATGCCCCTCCATCCCTGGCTGCGTGAGCCAAGGTGCGTCCGAGGAGGAAGCTAAATCCAACATCGCGGACGCTATTCGGGAGTGCCTGGCAGTTCGAGCCGAGATGGGCCTTCCATTGACCGTCTCCACGCATGAGGTCGAAGTGACCGTCTGATGCCTCAAGTGCCGCTGCTGCGGCCGCGCGAAGTCGTTCGCGCGTTCGAAAGCCTCGGTTGGGAGGCGGTGCGCCTGCACGCGGAACACTGCGGGCCTTGATTGCTAAGGCCGGCCTCTCAGTCAAGGAGTTCCTCGCAGCGCTGAAGCCGTAGTCGCCTGACGACTACCGGCCGGCCTGCGCGGCTTGCCGCTTCCACAGGTCCCAGGCCCGGCC
>DATIRX010000211.1:0-8817 GCA_035469225.1 Bryobacteraceae bacterium | reverse complement strand
TTGGTGCCCGAATCCACCATGTTCGAGGGAACGATGGGATCGATGATCAGTTTCTTGACGTCGGCGCGGAGCTGCTCGGTGGTGACGTCGTCATCGTGCTGCGTGGAAATCACCACGGCGTCGATGCGCTTGGGCTGCCCGTCCACGTACTCCACGCTGACCTGGCTCTTGCCGTCCGGACGCAGGTAGGTGAGCTTGCCGGTGCGGCGGATGTCGCTCAGCTGCTTCACCAGGTGATGCGCCATCTGAATCGGCAGGGGCATCAGCTCGGTGGTTTCATCGCAGGCGTAGCCGAACATCAGGCCCTGGTCGCCGGCGCCGCCGGTGTCCACGCCCATGGCGATATCGGGCGATTGGGTCTGAATCACGTTCAGGATGCCGCACGTCTTGGCGTCGAAGCCCATCTTTGCGTCGGTAAAGCCGATGTCGGCGATCACCTGGCGGGCCAGCTTAGGAACATCCAGGATCGCCTTGGTGGTAATCTCGCCGGCCACCATGCAGATTCCGGTGGTCACCAGCGTTTCGCAGGCCACCCGGCTGGTAGGATCCACGGTGAGCGCCGCATCCAGTACGGCATCCGAAATCTGGTCTGCCATCTTATCGGGATGACCTTCGGTCACCGATTCCGACGTGAAAATATGTCGCATTCGATCAGACACGTGCAATGTCCTCCAGGGGTGTTAATACAATTTCGTGAGGAAAACCAAAACTGTGAGTATAGCATGACCGTTTGAGCGCTCTAGAAGGCCGCAGAAACGGAGGCGGCCGCTGGGGGCCGGGTTTTGCCCTTATCGCCCTTGAGATCCTTGCGGAACCGCGCCGGAGGCAAGCCGAATTCCCGTTTGAACGCGCGGTTGAAGGCCGCCTCGGATTCGTAGCCGACCTGCGCGGCGATCTGCGCGACACTCTGCGAAGTGGACCCCAGAGCGCGGGCCGCCAGTTGCAGCCGCCATCGTGCCAGATAGGTCATCGGTGGCTCAGACAGATAGCGGGTGAAGCGTTCCACTAGAGTGGAACGGGACAAACCTACTTCCCGGGCCAGTTCGGCGATGGTCCAGGGGTGTTCCGGCCGGCCGTGCAAGATGGCCAGGCTCTTGCCGACGACCGGGTCGCGGGCTCCAGCCAGCCATCCGGTTTGTTCGGCGGGAAGACCGGCGATGTAGCGCCGCAGTGTATCGACAAAGAGGGCTTCGGACAGTTTCGCCAGCATGGCGCCACTGCCGGGACTCGGGCTGCCCGCTTCCTCGACCAGATGCCGGATGGCATTCTCCAGCCACTGTCCCGACGCATCGGTGCGAATGTTGACCTTGATCACGGCGGGAAGGCCGCCCAGGATGGGCTTCGACAGCCGCGGATCGCAGGCCATGTAACCGCACACAAAGCGGGTGACGGCGCCGCCTCCCCCGGCGGACCTGGGACCCGGATCGCGGCACAGAATCAGCTTGAGAACCGCATCCGCGTCCATGACCTCGCGCGGCGAACCGCAGGTCAAATGATGGGAGTCCCCGTGCGGGAGTACCACCAGGTCGCCGGGACTCAACGCAACGGTTTCACCGCTCTCCGTGCGTATGCTCGCCGAACCTTCCAGAACGAAGTGATAGATCACCAGACGTTCGGCGCCCGGAACCAGGTGGGGCGCCAGGAACTCTGAACGAGGAGACCGAAAACCCCAGGGGGCCGAGAATTCGGCGTTGAAAAACAGTGCTCCCTGAAGCTTAAGCGTACTCAGAACTTCCGAGAAAGCATCCATGGCACTCCTTCGGCAAAGATCGGATGATCGACCCAAACGCCAATGCTCTGCCCGGACGTAAGGATAAGCAGGCCGGACACCCAGGCATTCTCAAATCGCGCGGTCTGACCCAAGCTTATTACGAATTCGGCAGACCCGCCGGAACAGGCGGGACCAACCTTGTCCATAGCCTCGCTCGGAGCCTCGCTCCGGCGGCGGCCGGCCCGTTCGAAGCCGAATCTGCAGCAATTGCAAGGAATTGCCGATGAAGTAAGCTGGGTATGCGGAGTGAAACAGTGAGCCCGGTGGCCGACTCGCCGTTCCAGTACGAGGGGTCCGAGCTGGACCTGTTCGAAAAAGCGCGGAACTGGAAAGCGTATTGGCGCGAGCACATTCGCGGGTTCGTCCGCGGCAACGTGCTGGAAGTGGGTGCCGGCATCGGCGCCAACACTCTCACCCTGGCGGATCTCGATTACCACAGCTGGACTTGCTTGGAGCCGGATGCCGCGCTGGCGGCGCGAGTCGCTTTGCCGCCGGGCGGGCGGCACCAGGCGGCCATCGGAACCATCGACGATCTGCCGGCAGAGGCGCGGTTCGACTCGATTCTCTACATCGATGTGCTGGAGCACATTGAAGACGACCGTGCGGAGATGGCTCGCGCCGCGGCTCGCCTGAATCCGGGCGGAACGGTCATCGTGCTTTCCCCCGCGCATCCGTTTCTGTTTACGCCTTTCGACGCCGCGATCGGCCATTTCCGGCGTTATACGCGGGCTTCGCTGCGCTCGGCCGCGCCGGGAATCCTGCACGCCGAGAAACTGATCTATCTGGACGCAGCCGGACTGCTGGCCTCCGCCGCCAATCGCCTGCTGCTCCACAGCGCCATGCCCACCGAGCGGCAGATTCTGACGTGGGACCGGATGCTGGTGCCGGTCTCGCGCGTCATCGACCCGCTTTTCGGGGGCCGCCTGGGCAAGAGCGTGTTGGGAATCTGGCGCCTGAAGGCTGAACGATGAAGGGCCTGGCGATGTCACACGCGCGCATCGCCACGGCGATTTTCCTGAGTACCGCCGCGGTGCTGCTGGCGCTGCATGGCCAGCGGATGGTATTCACCAACGATGAAGGCATCGTGCTGGAATCCGCGCAGCGCATGGCGGCAGGCGGGCGCATCTACGTCGATTTCTTCGGATACATGAGCCCGGGCAGCTACTGGCTTCAGGAACTGGTGTTCCGGCTGTTCGGATTCGCGCTGTGGACCGGGCGTCTGATCGTCATTCTGGATTTCGCCGCGCAATGCGCGCTGGTGTACTGGCTGGCGGCGCGGCTTTCGTCCGGGCGCGCGGCAACGGCTGTGACCCTTACGTTCGCGGGATTTCAGATCGCCGATCCGGCGTTTCTCACTTCGGCCCATCGCTGGGATAGCGCGACTTTCGCACTGGCGGGATTGTGCGCAGCGGTGGGAGCCGGAAATCAGAAGCTGCGGTGGGCGGCCTCGGGAGCCCTGATGGCGGCAGCGGTGTGGTGTACGCCCTCCATGGCCATCGTGGCGGCGGTGATCGCCCTGTGGCTAGCGGCCTCGCGGGTACGCCGCGAGCAGCTGGCTCCGTTTGCAGGCGGCGCGGCCGCGATCGGGCTGGCCGGAATCGGCGCACTGATCTCCACCGGCAGCCTGGGCGCGTTTTTCGGCCAGATGGCCTGGCTGCGGCAAAACTATTCGGGGGTGAACGTGCTGCCCTACGGGTCGATCATCGGAGGCTACCGCGCGCTGTTCGAAGGGACCCATGGCGGCCTGGAAACCACGCTGCGCGTCGTCCTGGTCGCCTGCGTAGCACTGCCGGCGATTCTTCCTCCCATCGCGATTCTGCTGGGCGGATTAACTTGGTGGAGAGCGAAAACACAAGGGAGCGCAGGAGACCAGCGCGACGCCCTGGCGCTGCTGCTGCCCGCCGCCGCGGGCCTGGCGATGACCGCATTTCCGCGCGCCGATGTGATGCACCTGGCATTCATTGCAGCCTTGCCCTACACGCTGGCAGGCATCGCACTGGCCCGTCTGCTGCCCGCCCGCGCCGCCAGCTGGCTGGCCATGGGCACCATTCTGATGGCGGCTACGTTCGCCTCGAACTACGTCCGGGGATGGCGGGAGACGACGCGGGTATCGTCGCCAGCCGGGATGTTGCGCGTCCCCGCTGAACAAGCCGCGGATATGCAGCGGCTGATCCGGGAGGTCCGCCCCGGGGCCGGCCTGTTCGTGTATCCCTACATGCCCGTCGAATATTTCCTGACCCAGGCACGGAATCCAACGCGATACTCCTACCTCATGCCGGGCATGATGACCCGCACCCAGGAGATCGAGGCGCTGGGCCAGTTGCAGGCGCAGCCTCCGGAATGGCTGCTATTCATGCAGCCCTCTCCGGAAGAATTTCTGCGCGTATTCCCCAACGGCGCGGGCTTAGACTGGCATTTCCCAGAGCTCGAATCCTGGATGCAGGGCAACTACAGGCCCACGGAAGCTCCGGCGGTCCATGTGGGCGGATATCGCCTGTGGCGCCGCATTGCCGGTCACGAAGCCGTCCAGGCAGCCGCTCACGCAAACTAAAGTCCTATAAGGTCCTAGTATCGAGGCAGGCGCTTTAGTCTCAGGGATAGGGTTCCTGCTGATTCTTTCCATCTCCTCCCGATGTTAATTTCATTGCAGAGGAGAAATAAACGAATGAAAAATCTGCTTTTGACCCTGAGAGTTTGGAAAGATCAGCGCGGCCAGGACCTCATCGAGTACGCCTTGATGGCCGGTTTTGTTGCAGTTGCCGCCGGCGCCATCATGCCGGGCGTGGCCACCAGCCTCAGCCAGATCTTCTCGAAGGTCGCTTCGGTCATGTCTCAGGCCAACGCGTCCTAAACAATCCGTTCTCCCTGCCGAAAAGGATTGTGTAAGCGTTTTGGGGCGGTGAGCTCCTCTTTGCCGAATCACGGGGATTGCGCGGCGGTCCGCATCAAAGACCGCCGATCCCCGTCTTAACGCTCTGAGGGCGCCGCCGCTAAAACAACTCCGCCCTTCATCCTCCAAACCTGACACGTTTTACCCCGCCCCGCATCTACTCATCGGAGGTCTGCAATGACCCGGTGTGTATTCATCGCGGCCCTCAGTCTTTCGTCCATGGCTTCGATCGCCTCAGCCCAGGAGCATCAGGCTCCGGACAGTACAGCCATTCTCAAAGATTTCGAGACGCGGGTTTCTGCCTACGTAAAGGTTCACCACCAGGCCGAGGCAGACGTGCCGGCACTTCGTAAATCGGCTTCCGCCCGCGAGATTACCAGCCGGCAGGCCGCGCTGGCTGAATCACTTCGCGTCCACCACCCGGCGAAACAGGGAGATATCTTCACCCCGGAGATCGCCACTGAGTTCCGCCGCTTGGTCGCAGTCACCATGAAGGGCCCCGATGCAGCTCGCGTTAAGAAAAGCCTGCACAGTGCGGAACCGGTGCAGTTAAGCCTGAAGGTAAACGATATCTACCCGGAGAGCGCCCCGCGGCAGTCTACCCCGCCGACACTGCTCATGAATCTACCCAAGCTGCCGCCCGAACTCCACTATCGCGTGGTGGGGCGCGCGCTTGTCCTTCTCGATACAAGCGCCGGGATTGTAGTGGACTTCCTACCGGATCTGATCAAGTAGAGCTTTTATGCGCCGCTCCCTATGGTCCCTGCTGCTGTCCGTATTTTTGATCGGTGAGTGCGCAGGCCTGCTGGCGCTGCTATCGTTTTCAGCGGCCGGGCAGCAGGATTCGAAAGCCGTTGCGCTTCCACTGAAGCCCAAATCCGTCCGCTTTGCAGTGTTCGGAGACAACGGCACAGGGGGGCAAGAACAGTACGACGTCGCGCAGCAGATGGTCCGTCAACGCACCAGGTTTCCGTTCGATTTTGTGCTGATGCTGGGCGACAATATTTACGGCAGTGACAGCGCCGCGGACTTTCGCCGCAAATTTGAAGATCCTTACCAGCCCATGCTCGAGGCGGGCGTCAAGTTCTACGCGACCCTGGGCAATCATGACAATCCCAATCAGCGCTTCTACAAGCCTTTCAACATGGACGGCAAACGCTACTATTCCTTCCAGAAAGAGAACGTGGAGTTCTTCGCCCTGGACAGCACCTATATGGACCCCCAGCAACTGGCTTGGGTCGAAAAGCAGCTCTCCGGCTCGTCCGCGGAGTGGAAGATCTGCTACTTCCACCATCCGCTCTATTCCGACGGAAAATTCCATGGGCCGGACCGCGACCTGCGCTCCCGGCTGGAGCCGGTCCTGGCGAAAGGGGGGGTCAACCTGGTTCTGGCCGGCCACGAGCATTTTTACGAAAGATTGAAGCCGCAGCAGGGAATCTACTATTTCATCATCGGAAACGGGGGCCAGCTGCGCTATCACGACTTGAAGCCGTCTCCGGATACCGCTAAGGGGTTCGATACGGACCGTGGCTTCGTACTGTTCGAGATCGGCGGCGACGAACTGTACTTCCAGGCCGTTTCGCGCACCGGCGCAACCGTGGATTCCGGCATGATCCGAAAAACTGCTCCATCCACGACTCCGTGAATACAGTAGGCTTGTTTGTAAATGCGACCCGTTACTGCCCTCTGGTTAACCGTCCTCGGCCTGCAGGCGATTGTGTGCCAGGGCCAGAAGCGAAACTCTCCCCAAACGGTCCATGCGCTGGAGGTTTTGCAGCAGGGCGCCGCGGATCATGAGCCGGAGACCCGCCGGCAGGTCGCCCTCGCGCTGAGCTTAAGCCGCGCGTCGACCTCGGTGACTCCCCTTCTGGAGGCGCTGGTCAAGGATTCGGACTATCTGGTGCGGCTGGCAACCCTGGACGCGCTGGGCGAGCTGGGCGACCGTAAGCTGGCACGTCTGGCGGAACCCGCCCTGGCCGATGACGTTCCGGAGGTCATGTTCGCCGCTGCGCGCGCCTTGCACCGTTTGCACGATCCGGCGGGCAAATCGATGTTGCTGTCGATTGTGGAGAAGGAAGAGAAGGCCCAGTCCAACGCGCTTCGCGTCAAATTTCGCAACTTGATCCGGCGGACCAAAACGCCGCGCTCGGCGTTCTTTCTGGCGGTGGAGCAGGGCTCCGGCTTCATCCCGGTGCCGGGGATCGGCGAAGGTATTTCAGCCATGAGCGCCATGCTGAATGATGAAGGCTTTTCCGCCAGAGCCACCGCGCTTCTGCTGCTTTCCGCCGACCCCGCCCCCGATGTTCGTATGGCCATCGAACAGGCGTTCCTGGATGATGACTGGTCCATGAGGGCGACCGCCGTACAACTGGCCATCCGTCCGCAAAACGCCCTCTGGCGAGACCGGCTGATCGCCCTTACCGACGATTCCAGCAAGAAGGTGCGTTTTCGCGCAGCCGCGGTCTATCTTCGGGTGAATCGTTAATTCGCCGGCAGGGGTGTCCTCACGGCGCGCAGCCGGCCCGCTCCGACTTGTCCTTCAGCTTCGCCTCCGCCGTGGTCTGCCACTGCATGTTCTCCGCCGCATCCGCCCCCCCGCATGCCAGGGGAATCTTGTGATCGATGACGTAGCCCTTGCAGGAGCCGGTGGTCTTGCCGGTTGCCGGGCAAGGATTGGAAGCCTGGAAGTTCCGCTTCGCCGACGCGCTGCGCGCGTTCTTGAGGGACTTGTGATGGATCGCGTGGTGTTTCGGCACCTTGTGCGTATTGGTGACGTGAACCGGCTTGGGATGCGACGCTCGGGGGTGCGAATCCCTGGCTGCGGCGATCGCGGGCAGCAACACCAGCAGAGCCAGAGCGAGCCAATGTTTCACGATGCCCCTATTCTACGCTGGTCGCGATCGGATTCTTAGGAAAGATGAATTTGGCGGGGACGACGGGGCTCGAACCCGCGACCTCCGACGTGACAGGCGTGGGCGCAGGAAGCGTGAAAAGAGCTAGTTACAAGTTTCTTCAAGCACTTGCGCTGATCGCAGCCCGACAAAGACCGACAGGAAATGACCCGTTCCGCATTGTTCACTGACACACGTACTGACACACATTCACTTGATGCCTGTCGCCACCGCTTAGGCAGTTACCGGTGGAGCTGATTTGCCCAAGTGCTCTCGGCCCTTACTGACGCGCGTAGATTAACCCTGTAGCGGAGTCATCTTGGCCGCGGCTCGGATACTGTCTACCGGATCGAGGTAACTTCGGTTGATTTGTGCCTGGACACTATGCGTCCGATACGTTTCCGTCCCACCGTAAAGCCGTCCAGCGCTCCTGCAGCAAGGCGCACGCAGTCCCCGTAGGTCACAGAATAGGCCCCCAGGGTCGCTCCTGCATTGAGTTGTTCGGATGCGTACACAGCGAGTTGGCACAGACTCTCAACGTGTAAGGTGGCCATCGTAAGATTCGTGTGGTAGCGATCCAACGATTTGCTCCCGAAAAGGGCCGGAAACCATATTACGCGGCCTCGTGTTCCTCCGTATAGCGCGTGTGCCGGGGGGCCTGCTTCGTTTTGATTAGGCTCGCGCTCAGACCGTTGAGTTCGTTATTCTTCCAGGTGGGACTCCAGGTAGTCAGGGCGTCCAGCGCGCGGTGGAGAGCCTCTTTTTCCGGAATCGGTTGTTGAAGATCTAACTGTTCAGCATCTGCAACCGTAACAATTGAAAACACATCACCGGTCTGGTCAGGGAGAACGTCCCCGTACGCCGTTTTACGAACGTCTTCGATCAAAAGACCCATCACCTTGCCGAGTGATAGCGCCATCTCGTCCGTCTTACTGACACACGTTCATCGTGGCTATCGATGATCGCCGGAAGCGTCACCAACCCGAGCGCGAAGTCCTGTTACCCGGCCTTTGTCGATTCAGCTAGTGTCCGAGCGGGGTCCAATCGCCGGAAGGAATGAATGCGGCCCACTGCGATGGATCGCGCCCGTCCTTGAACATTTCAAGCTGTGCTGTGCGAAGCGCTGCCGATCGTCCGACTCCAGCTAACAATCGATCGTAATAGGCCGACATTAGATCGACTGTGCTCTCATCGTCGACCTCCCATAGCGAGATGACCTGGGTCCGGGACCCGGCAATCACAAGGGCGCGCCGCATTCCGAAAAC
>DATIRX010000210.1:0-21014 GCA_035469225.1 Bryobacteraceae bacterium | reverse complement strand
TCGGCCACGGACCTGAATATCATCGGCATGAACGTGCTGGTGACGGCAGGCTCGCCGGCGAATCTCGCCAACGCCTGTTATCTCTGGTATAATCGCACCGCTTCGACGATTGGACTCTACGCCAACGATGGCGCCACCTTGACTACCAAGGAGATCGGATCGTCGGCCACGCTGCAGAACAGCCAATGCGCAGTAGGTTATACGGTCATGAATACCTCCGGCAACTCTGTCTCTCTCACTATGAATCTGGTATTCAAATCGTCGGCGTTCCAGGCGCCAAAACAGTTTATCTTGAGGCGTTGGAGCCGAATACTTCCTCCGGGTGGGTCGCCCGCGGAACGTGGACCGTCCCCTAGTACCATGGAGCCATGTCCGTCTTCACCGACCGAAAAGATGCCCTCGAAGAACACGAATTCCGCATGGGTCTGGAACGCGGCCGGCTGGCGGTGACACTCGACTTGCTCACCGATGCGCTGGTGCTGGTCGGCCAGCACGGCGTCTATTGCCAGAGTGCGCGACAACCCGGCAAGCCTGCCATGGACGTTCAATTGATCGATAAGTGCATCGCCGACGCAAAAGAGCTGGTTTCCAGCGTCATGGCCGAGCTCAAACGGAAGTCCTGAGGGCGGCGGTGCTCGATTCCGCTTACTGTGCCAGTTCCCGGCGCATGGCTTCGAGAGACGTTTGCACGTCAATTTCGTCCGCCTGAGCCTCGTTCTGCCGTGCCACCACTTCCGCGAACAGCGGTACCAGCTCCGGATCGCGCCAGCCGCGGCGCGATTCTTCCAGCATGATCGCGACCGCCCGATCGTGCGAGAAAGCGGGCTTGTAGGGACGCGCGGTGGTAAGCGCGTCGTAAATATCGGCAACCTGCATCACGCGAGCCAGCAGAGGAATATCTTCACCTGCCAGCCCGTCCGGATAACCGGTGCCGTCCCAGCGTTCGTGATGGCTGCGGATGATCGGCAGCACCGGGGCCAGCGTCTTCATCGGCCGGCAAATGTCTTCGCCGCGGGTGGTGTGCTGGCGCATGATTTCCCACTCCTGTTCGGTGAGCAACCCGCGCTTGAACAAAATCGAATCCGGGATACTGATCTTGCCGATATCGTGCAAATACCCGCCCCGGAACAAAGCCAACTGCTCCTGCTTGGGCAGTCCCAGTGCGTGCGCCAGGGCGATGCTGTAGGTTGCCAGACGCTCGCAATGCATCCCGGTGTAGCGGTCGCGGTGCTCCACCGACTGCGCCAGCGCGAACAGGATCGTCTCGGCTTCCTCCAGCGAATCCACCAGGGCTTTGTGGCGAAGCATGGTGCTCAGCCGTGTCCTGACCAGCGCCGGCCGGAGCGGTTTCAGCAGAAAATCGTCCGCGCCCGATTCGAGGCCGGCCACCTCGTTCTCGATTCCCTGAATGCTGGTCAGCATCAGAATCGGGATCAACTGGGTGCGGCGGTCGGTTTTGACCAGGTGGCAAAACTCCATCCCGCTCATTTCCGGCAACACCATATCGACGACGATCAAGTCCACTTTCTCCCGGTCCAACACGGAGAAGGCCACGGACGGGCGCTTGGCTTCCAGGATCCGATAGGGCATGACTTTCAGAATGCCGCGCAGCAGGCGGCGGTTCAGATCGACGTCATCCACAATCAGGATGGTGGGTACGTAGGCCGGGTCCGGCGGCTCACCTTCAAACAGCGGCAGGCGCAGCGCCGGCCGCAGGGGCAGAGCGACGCTTGCTTCGATGTCTATATGCGCGGACACGGCGGTCCTTTACCTGTAGAACCCATCGGCCGGAACTCCCCGGACGTTTAGGTCAAACATCAGGGGTTAGTACTAAGGCCAGGTCATCTACACTGGTAGTTCATGCGCGAAATCGTATCTCCGGCGCGAGCCATCCACGGAATCGTTACGATTCCGGGGGATAAGTCCATTTCCCACCGCTACGGCATGCTTGCCTCCATCGCCGAGGGCCGCAGCACTCTTACCAATTACTCAACGGGCGCGGACTGCCAATCCACGCTGGCCTGTATGGGGGCGTTGGGGGCGAAGATAGAGCGGAAGAACGGGACCATAGCCATCGACGGGGGGGCTCTCCGGGAGCCTGCCGGGCAGCTGGATGCGGGGAACTCCGGCTCCACCATCCGCATGCTTTCCGGGATTCTTGCGGCGCAGCCATTCACTTCGCGCATCGGGGGCGACGAATCGCTTTCCCGCCGCCCCATGGCGCGGATTATCGCGCCGCTCACGGAAATGGGCGGCTTCATTGAAGCCCGCAACACCAAGTTTCCGCCCCTCACGATTCATGGCCGGCCGCTGCACGGCATCGACTATGCGCTTCCCATGGCCAGCGCCCAGGTCAAGAGCTGCGTTCTGCTGGCGGGCTTGTTTGCCCAGGGTGATACGAGTGTGCGCGAGCCAGTGCGCACACGCGATCATACGGAGATCGCACTCAAGGAGTTCGGTGCCGACATCGAAACCCACCAACGGACCATTCACCTTCGCGCGGGCGCCCGCCTCACCGGACGCCAGCTGGTGGTCCCCGGCGATTTGTCGTCGGCCTGCTTTTTTCTGGTCGCGGCACTGCTGGTCAAGGAGGCGAATCTGGTGATTCACGGCGTGGGTCTCAATCCGACGCGTTCCGGTTTGCTGGATTTTCTTGCGTCCATGGGCGCGAAGATCAAGGTGCTGGAAGTCCATCAAGTGGGCGGCGAACTGATCGGCGATCTTCGCGTCGAGACCTCGCCCGTAACCGGCGGAGTGATCGAGGGCGCCCTGACCGCCGCGCTGATCGACGAGATTCCGGCGCTGGCGGTGCTCGGGGCGGCCAGCCAGAACGGTCTTACGGTTCGCGATGCGGGCGAACTGAGAGTCAAGGAAACCGATCGCATCGCTACCCTCGAGGCAGGTTTCCGGCAGATGGGCGTGGAGATCGAGACCAATCCGGAGGGCTTCCACGTGCCCGGCCGCCAGAAATTCCATGCGGCGGAGGTCGATTCGGCGGGCGATCATCGCATCGCCATGGCGTTCGCCGTGGCGGCGCTGGCGGCCGATGGGCCGTGCGCCATTGAGGGTTCCGAATCGGCGGGAGTGTCTTTTCCCGAGTTTTTCGGTACACTGCAACAAATCGCCCAGCAATGAAAACCCGCGAAGACCTGACGCTGTCCGGCCTGGTACACGACCTCAACAACGTGTTCCAGACGCTGGTGGACGCAGCCGACCTTCTTTCCGGCGATCCGCGCTATGCCAAGCTCTCGGTCGCGATTCTCCGCAGCGTGGAACGCGGCAAGAATATCGCCGCCAGCATCCAATCCGGCAGCGGTACGGGTACACCCTTCGAACAAATCCTGGCCAATGCGATCGCCTTCGTGGAGGATTCGGTGGCGGCCGGCCGCGGACCGGAAATCTCGTTCTCGTGCGATGTCGAAAGCGGAATTCAGCTGGGTGGCCACTGGTCCTGGGAACGCGTACTCATCAACCTGTTTCGGAATTCCATGGATGCCATGCCCGCGGGGGGCACCATTTACGTCCTGGCCCGTTACGCCGCCGGCCAGATCGAAATCATCGTGCGGGACGAAGGCTTAGGGATCGCGCCGGAGGTTCTGAATGACCTGTTCCTGCCGCACGTCTCCACCGGCTCCAGCGGCCTGGGGCTCCACATTGTGGAAACCATCGTGAAGCAGGAAGGCGGCTGCGTGCGGGCCTCCAATCGAGCGGATCGCCGCGGCGCCGAGTTCATCATCACTCTGCCCTTCCCGTCCCGGGCCGTTCCGGCGCGCGCGTCATAATTGAAGCGTGAGGAAGTCGCTGTTGCTGGCGGTCCATGCCGCGTTCCTGTTATGCGCACGGCCTGCAACCGCGCAGGATGCGGCCGATATCATCCGCCACTCGGTCAATCGCGATGCTTATAACTTCGAGCGATTCAAGAACTATACGTTCCTGGAGCGCTTGGAGGAGCGGCGCTACGGGCGCAATGGCGGCTTGTCTTCCAAACAAATCGAAACCTACGAGTTCATGGTGCTGGGGGATCGTCCCTATGGGCGGCTCGTGGAGCGCGATGACAAACCTCTCCCGGCCAAGGACGTTCGCAAGGAACAGGACAAGCTGGACAAAGAGCAATCCAAGCGGCAGCGCGAATCCGCGTCCGATAAAGCCAGAGAGGATCAAGACCGCGTCGAGCAGCGGGCATATTTGCGCGAAGTTCCGGAGGCGTTCAACTTGACCGTGCAAGGCACGGAGCAAATCGGCGGGCGGCCCGTATGGGTCATCGGCGCGCAGCCCAAGCCCGGATACAAACCTAAACTCAAGCGCGCCGAGCTGCTCAACAAACTACGCGGAAAGATCTGGGTAGACCAGGCGGACTATCAATGGGTGAAGGCCGAGGTGGAGGTGATCGATCCTATTTCCTTCGGCCTGGGACTGATTCGGCTCGCCCCGGGAGCCATCTTGAATTTCGAGCAGGTGCGCGTGAACGAGGAGGTCTGGCTGCCGGCGCACGTCAGCATTCGGGCCGACGCCCGGGTTGCCTACCTGCGCAAGCTGCGCGAGGAGGTGGACATCACCTATCGCGATTACAAGAAGTTTCAGGCCGATTCGCGAATTGTCGAGTAAAATCATACTCAAGGGATGGAACAGCATGATGACGGGCGCAAGTGAAGAGATCAGGATCGGGCAGTTGGCGATCCGATTCCTGCTGGAAGGCAAGGCGTCAGGCGGCTCTGTCGCGGTCTTCGAGTTCGACGTCCCGGCCGGAGCGAAAGTGCCGATCGCGCACAGTCATGACGGCTACGAGGAAACGATCTACGGGCTCGAGGGCGTGCTGACCTTTACGCTGAACGGACAACAGACCGATATCGGTCCGGGCGAGGTGTTGTGCATACCTCGCGGCGCAGTCCATCGCTTCGACAACACTCACGGCGCCGACACGAAGATGCTCGCGATCGTCAGCCCGGGCATCCTCGGCCCTGACTACTTCCGCGAAATCGCCGCGCTCGTCAAGGCCGCAGCCGGCGGACCTCCCGACCCCGCGGCGCTCGCCGCGGTGATGCGGCGGCACGGCCTTACCCCGGCACCCTGACGCTGCACTTATTTCCACGACCGCACCAGCAGCCACAGACTTAGGGTCCAGGCGAAAACCAGTACCGCGCGCCGCGCCGTTTTCGCCGTAAGTTTCTGTACGGCATGCGCTCCCCAATAACCGCCGATCAGGGTGCAGACCAGCATGGGAACGGCCACGCGCCACACGACGATGCCCTTGGCGATGAAGGCCGCCACAGCCAGCGTATTGACGCCGGTGGCGCACCACATTCTCAATCCCGCGGATTCCTGCACCCCGATGTGCGCGGCGATCAGGAACAGAACGATCATCAGCACGCCCATTCCCGCGCCGAAGTAGCCTCCGTAGATCGCGATCGCCAGGGTGCCGGCGTAGAGTAAGCCGGCATGCTTTTGGCCGGAGGTATGCGTACTGGCGAACCGCCGCAGCGAATCGGAGAAAGTGAACACCAGCGCCGCGCCGATCATCAGGTAAGGCACCAGCCTGGCGAACCGTTCGCTGGGCGTGTGCAGCAGGAGCTGGCTGCCGATGACGCCTCCGGCCACACTGATGAATACGAGCGTCCAAAACAGTCTGCCGGTAACGGGACGCCGGTACACCAAAGCGGACGCAATTCCGCCCGGCAGCGTGATCATGGAAGAAGTCGCGTTCGCCAGGATGGGATCGATTCCGGCGAACACCAGGGCCGGAAAAAGTATGAACGTGCCGCCGCCTGCCAGGGCGTTGACAATTCCGCAGGCCGTAGCAGCGGCTAACAAGAGGATCCAGTAGAAGGGCGAGATGTCCAGAACTTCTCATGCTAACGCAGGTAACATGAGAAGCATGCCGGAACGGACCTTTAACGACCCGCGCATCGCGCTCAACCGCATCTACACCAAGGGCGGCGATAAAGGCGAGACTGCTCTGGCCGGGGGGCAACGCGTTCCGAAAGATTCGGCGCGCATCGAGGCTTACGGCACGGTGGATGAGCTGAACGCTTTCGTCGGGCTGGCTTGCGTCACCTGCGGCGATGAAAGCGCGCGCGCCCTGCCGCTGGGCCGGCTGATCGGCATCCTCCGCCGGGTTCAACATGAGCTGTTCAACCTTGGATCTCAGCTTTCAACACTGCCCAAAGACCTCCATCCTAAGCAGGCCCGCATCACATCGGCGGAGATCGAACAGCTGGAGCGCGAGATCGACGCGATGAATGAAGAGCTTCCCCCGCTGCGCAGCTTCGTGCTGCCGGGTGGAACCAGGCTCAACGCGGAGCTGCACGCGGCGCGCACCATCTGCCGTCGCGCGGAACGGCTCACCGTGGCACTGGCACGGGCGGAGGAGACGCCGCCGGAAGCCGTCCGGTATTTGAATCGCCTGAGCGATGCGCTCTTCGTCTGGAGCCGCTGGGCGAATCATGTGCTGGGCGTGCCGGAAGTATTGTGGGAGCCGAACCAGGCCGCGTCGGGTCAAAAAGACTAGTTCTTACGGAACCACGAATAGCCGTTGGGATTCGATCCGCCGCAGCAGCCGCTGGCGACCACTTCGCCTGCGTTGTTCACGTCGATGGAATGCGGGCCGGGCGCGTCCATCTGGCCCAAAATCTTCCCCGTCGCCAGATCGATCTTGAAGATGGTGGGCTTCGCCAGCATGCTCGAAACCCACAGCGCGCCCCCAGACACCTTGAGCGCAAACGGACGGCCGAGATGGGTCCACTCGCCCAGATAGCGGCCGTCCAGATCGAAGCGCTGGACCCGGGAGTTTCCGCGATCGGCGATGTAGAGAGTGTTCTCCTGCGTGGCGATCCCGTGCGGAATGTTGAATTGGCCTGGTCCGGTTCCGGCGCTGCCCCATACCTTCACGCGCCTGCCATCGGCGGTGTATTCGAGAATGCGCGCGTTCCCGTAGCCATCGGAAATAAACAACCGGCCGTTGGGGCCGAAGGTGATGTCCGTGGTGCCGCACAGGCTGGGAGGAACCGCGCACTTGTCGCCCACCGCGATCTGGCCGACGTCGATCTGCTGAAGCTTCTGGCCTTGCGGCGTGAATTTCAGAATCGTGGAGCTTCCCGCGTCCACGGTCCAGACATTGCCCTGGCCGTCGATGCGCACGCTGTGCGGCACTGTGAACATCCCTTTGCCCCACGAACGCAGCGTCTGGCCCTCTTTGTTCACCGCGATCACAGGATCGGCTTTGTCGCCACGCTGCAGAACATACATGACCCCGCTGGGGTCGATCGCCACCGAGGATACCGTTCCAACGGAGTTCAGCGGGACTTGCTCAAGCGGCAGACGCGGAGCGTCCTCCGCTTGCAAAACTACCGCCTGAAGCGCCAGACACGAGAGAAACAAGCCCTTCGACATGAGTAGACTCTATCACGCGTTACCCGCCACCTGGGCCAGCGCCGTGAAGATATCCGGATGCTCGAAGACGAAGCCCGCGCGCTGGGCGGCATCGGGAATCGCGCGCTGGCTGGCGAGCAACACCTCCGCCATCTCACCCAGCGCCAACCTCAGCGCGAAGGCCGGCACGGGGATGATCGCAGGGCGATGGACGGCCTCCGCCAACGCCCGGGTGAACTCGCGATTGGTCACCGGGAACGGCGAGGTGGCGTTGAAGACGCCGCGCACGGTGGATTCCTTCATCAAGAAAACGATCAGCCGGATGAGGTCGTCGATGTGAATCCACGACATCCACTGCTTTCCGCTGCCGAGCCGTCCGCCCACGCCCAGGCGGAACGGAAGCAGCATGCGCGCCAGTGCGCCTCCGCCTTTCCCTAGCACCATCCCGATGCGAATCCGCGCGACGCGGACGCCAAGAGGTTCGGCGGCCTGCGCGGCTTCTTCCCAGGCTGTGGCGACCCGCCCGAGAAAATCCTGTGCAGGAGGGGCGGACTCGATGAGGATTTCGTCCCCGCGGGAGCCGTAATATCCCACTGCCGAGGCACTGACCAAAACCTGAGGCGGCTGCGCCCGCATCGCCGCTACCAGTATCTCTGTGCCCTCGACCCGGCTGCGCAGGATTTTATCGCGGGCGGATGCGGTCCAACGCTGCGCCACGGGTTCTCCCGCCAGATGGATGACGGCATTCACACCCGCAAGCGCATCGGGCGGGAGCGCCGCGCGCAGGGAAACCGCTCGCACGATATGACCGGATCTCCGAAGATGCTCGGCAACAGCGCGTCCGATAAATCCTGAGGCTCCGGTGATGGCAACGTTCATTCCGGTAGTGTATATAGAGTCGCACGGCTCACCGGACGGAAGGAACCTGCATGTTCATAGGCCACATCGCCGTTGGCTTCGCATCGAAGCGTCTGGCGCCGCAGGCGTCGATGGGCGCCTTGATGGCGGCTCCGATGGCGCTCGACTTGTTGTGGCCGCTCTTTCTGTTGGCGGGATGGGAGCAGGTGCGGATCGATCCCGGCAACACCGCGTTTACCCCGCTCGATTTCGTCTCGTATCCGTATTCGCATAGCCTGGCGATGTCCATCGTGTGGGCAGCGTTATTCGCGCTGATCTACCGGGTGGCGACGCGCTATGCGGGCGGGGCATGGGTGATCGCCGCAGCCGTAGTGAGTCATTGGGTCCTGGATTTTGTCACGCACCGGCCGGATTTGCCGCTGTACCCCGGTGGAACCGCGCGCCTGGGGCTGGGACTCTGGAATTCGGTGTCCGGGACCATCGCTGTGGAAAGCGCGATGTTCGCGGCCGCGGTGTGGGTCTATGCTTCCTCGACGCGAGCACGCGATCGGGTAGGAAGCTATGGCTTCTGGGCTTTTGTGGCGTTGATGGTGGCAAGTTATGTCGCCAACGCGTTCGGCCCGCCGCCGCCGAGCGCGGAATTCCTGGCGAGGTTCAGCCTGGGGATGTGGCTGATTCCATTGTGGGCGTGGTGGTTTGACCGGCATCGGGAGGGCCGCCCCAAGCGGCCATGAGAAGATGGTGTCCAGCATCTCTCTCATGCGCTGGACCAATCGCGCGAAAGTTCTGTGGAGTTTCCTCCGGGGCGCCGATCGCGTGCCCGGACTGCCGGTGGAGTATATCGTCGAGACCACGGCCAAGTGCAACCTCTACTGCCCGATGTGCCCGCGCGAAACCCATAAACAGCCCAAAGAGGACATGACCGACCAGATCTTCGAGCGACTGGTGGAAGGCGCGGCCGCAACCGGCGAGCACATGATGCTGATCGGCCTGGGCGAGCCCTTCATGGATCGAAAGATCTTCGACCGCATCGAATTCTGCGAGAAGCATGGCGTCGCCACTCTGCTTTCGACCAACGGAACGTTCTTAGACGAGGCCATGGCCAGGCGGCTGCTGGATTCGCGGCTGCGGCACATCACGCTGAGCTTCGATGGCGCTTCGAAAGAGACCTTCGAGCACTACCGCAAGGGCGCCAAGTTCGAAAAAGTTCGCGACAATTTCGTGCGTTTCTGCCGCATGAAACATGCTCGCGGCGCGAAGCTGCAGATCGTGGTGCAGATGGTGCGCATGCCGGGTAACGCGCATGAAGCGGACGACTTTCGCCGCTTCTGGAGCGGGATTGAAGGCGTGGACCAGGTTCGGATCAAAGAGGACGAAACCAATCTGGTGCAGCCAGAAAGATTAGTCCCGCCGGAGAAACCATCGCGCGCCACCCCGATCCAGCGGCGCTGCCACTACCTGTGGCGCGGGGCGATGTACGTCAAGCAGGACGGACGGGTATTCCCCTGCTGCCAAAGTTATTCGCTGGACGGCGCTCCGGTGGGCGATCTTCGGGAGCAGCCTCTGGAAGAAATTTTCAATTCCGAGGAAATGCGGCGCCTGCGGCGGGCCCACACCCAGGGGCGCGCAGCCGAGATCGACATGTGCGCGCGCTGCTCCACCCCGATTCCGCATCCGCTGCTGGTGGCCGCCAGCCTGCTGGTCCACGGAAAATGGGTCCGGCGTGCGATGCCCGTAGTGGAGCGGTTGATCTATAGCCACAAACTTCCCCGAACGCTGCTTACGCCGATCCGCGGGGAACTGGTCCAGATTCAAACTCGGGAGGCCGCCAATCACGATTCCGGGTTATGATGGAATCGGTCCGGCGCCCGTGCGGTGCTACTCAGCGGAGCCGCGTGGGGTTCTTTTTTTGGACCAAAGGAGCAGCTCCCCATGGAAAAACAGGCGCAAAACATACAAGAAGCATTTCTAAATAACGCGCGCAAGGATAAGACATTCCTGACCATCTATCTTATGAGCGGCGTGAAACTTTCGGGCAAAATCAAGAGTTTCGATAAGTACTCGGTGGTGCTGGAAACCAACAACCAGGAACAGCTGATTTTCAAGCACGCCATCTCCACCGTGGTGGTCTCGCGGCCCTTCCATGCCGGAGCGCATTCCAGCGCCGCGGCGGGCTTGCATGCCGCGCCTGGAACTCCGGTAGAACCCACTTCGTAGCCGGAAAGCGGGCATTTGTCCATAGAAATCGCGTTGCTCGTAGGTCTGAAACTGAGCGGGCGGAGCTCTCGTCCGGGATCGTCTTCGATCACCGCGGAAGAGTCCCTTGAGGAGTTGTCGGTCCTGGCGGCCACCGCCGGTGCGACGGTTGCGGATCGCTCCATCCAGACGCGCGCGCGCGCCGATTCCGCCACTCTGATCGGTTCCGGCAAAGTCGATCTGCTCAAGACGCAGGTGCAATTTCACGATGCCTCCGTCGTGATGTTCGACCAGGAGCTCAGCCCCACCCAGCAGCGAAATTTAGAACGTGCGCTGGACGTCAAGGTTCTCGACCGGACCCAGCTTATTCTGGACATCTTCGCGAGGCGCGCGCGGACTCGCGAAGGCAAGTTACAAGTGGAGCTGGCGCAGCTGAACTATCTGTTGCCCAGACTGACCGGGCACGGCGCGGCGATGTCCCGGCTGGGCGGCGGAATCGGCACGCGGGGACCCGGTGAGACCAAGCTTGAAACCGACCGGCGGCGGATTCATCAGCGTATTCAGGCCATCGAGCACGATCTGGAACGCGTGCGCGGCGGCCGCACCACCCAGCGCCGGCAGCGCCAGGCGGTTCCGCTGGCCACCTTGGGATTGGTGGGTTATACCAACGCCGGCAAATCGACGTTATTCAACCGCCTCACGGGCGCAGGTGTTCTGGCCGACGCCAAGATGTTCGCCACGCTCGATCCCACGGTTCGTCACATCCTGCTGCCGTCCAAGCGGCACGTGCTGGTGAGCGACACGGTCGGATTCATTCGCAATCTGCCGATCACGCTGATCCGGGCGTTCCGCGCCACGCTGGAAGAGGTGATCGAAGCCGAGCTGCTGCTGCATGTGGTGGACGCGAGCTCGCCCGCCGCGGAAGAACAGACCGCGCACGTGTTGGCGACGCTGAACGAGATTGGCGCGGGAGAGACTCCTCAGATCCTGGTGTTGAACAAGGTCGATCTGATCCCGGGAGAACCGGACAGTTCGGCCCTGGCGCGGCGGATCCTGGGCGATCCCGAGCGGCTGCCCGCCGGAGCGGTGGCCATCTCGGCTGCAACCGGGCAGGGATTCGAAGATCTGCTTCAGAAAATCGACCAGACGCTCTCCCTGGACCCGTTGGCTGAGTGCGCGTTCCGTTTCCCCGTGGGCGAGGGCGGGCCGCAGCACCTGCTGCACGAGAATGCTCGCGTTCTGACTACCCGGTACGATCACGAGTATTGTTACGTGGAGGCGGTTGCGCCGGCCTCGATCCGTCGGAGACTGAGGCGTTTCGCGGTCGTCAAGCGGTAGGCGGACAGCCAGTGTATGATCGTAAACATCGGATGAATCTGCCGAATCTATTGACCTTGCTGCGGATCTTTTTCGTTCCGCTGCTGGTAGCCGCGTTGCTGGCCGAGGACTTGGGCGTCAACTGGGCGCGGCTGGTGCCGGTTTCAAGGGAACTCTTCGCCCTGGGTATTTTTCTGGCGGCGGCGGCCACCGATCTGATCGACGGATACTTCGCGAGGCGCTGGAAACAGGTAACCACGGTTGGCACGCTGCTCGATCCTATCGCCGATAAACTGCTGATCTCGGCGGCTCTCATTTCTTTAGTGGAGATTCAGCGCGTACCGGCCTGGATGGTGATTCTGATCATCGGACGCGAATTCGCAGTTACTGGCCTACGGTCTATCGCTGCGGCCTCGGGCTACACCATCCACGCCAGCGACCTGGGAAAAACCAAAATGGTAACCCAGGTTGCCGCCATCGCCCTGGTCATCGGAGGCATCCGCTGGCCGCAGCTGGCGGAGTATGGACGGTTCGCGATGTGGGCCGTGGTGGTGTTCGGGTTCGTTTCCGCAGTTGGTTATTTCGCAAAGTTCTGGCGCAAAGTGGACGAGGGAGTCAAAGTTCGCCGGCGGCGGGAGCTGATGCGGCTGGAGCGCCAAAAGAAACGGGCCGCGGCCACCGCAATGGCTCAGAGCAGCGCATCCGCGGGAAACTGATTTTCCGGACTACCGCTTTAACTTGGCAGGTAGCCGAGCAGCGTCGAGTAAAAGGATTTCACAAAGTCGGAAGCGACCGCTTCGGCTTTGGCTTCGTCCCGATCCACCGGAACGATTACCCGCACCAGCGCGGTATCGGTGCGATTCAGGCGAATGGCGTCCCGAATGACCCAGAACTTGGCCTTGTATTCGTCGGCCACGGCGCGGTCTCGAGACTGGTACCAATACAGCACCATACTACGCTGGCTTCCCGAAGCCACCACGTATCGATTTACGGTGATGGGTGTTCCGACGCCGACGTCAATGGCGAGTTCTCCGGAGGAAAGCGGCACCCACCCGGAGCCCGGCAGGCAGTTCTTGGGCGAATGGGGTGCTTTACCGGTGCGCTGCGAACGAAAGGCCGCCACGAAGAGGCCAGCGGAACTCCTCCCGGTCGTCGAGCAATCCGAAACCCCGGCCGGGCAGTAGACCCGGTTTAGGATGTCGTCTGCCTTGAGAACATCCAGCACTTCCTGCTCGATGACGCCGGTTTGGGCCAGCTGCCAGGATCCCAGCGTGGATGGCATTCCTTCCAGCGGGCGGCTTGGGGGAATAAATTCCGGGCGTACGGCGCTATACAAGAACGCAGTCTGCAAGAGCAAGAGCACCGTGACGATGCGCGCCGCGGGGGACTTCAGGAATTTAAGCAAGGCTTTGCTCCTTAGGCGGAATCGGCTCCTTGTGCCACCCCCGGTAGACCCAGTTGATCAACAGGTGCACAACCACGATCATGACGAGCGCAACGACAAAAATGACCCATCCCTCGGCCTCGTGAAAAAATCCCAACGCCAGCGTGGGATCAATTTCGCTGAAAACACCGGTGAGGGTCACGCGAGCCGAGTTCGCCACGATCGCGATGGGGACGGTGGCAACCAACAGAACCCAACGCATCCAAACCTTACGATCGAAAAAGTAGGCGTAAACCAGGGACAGGAACGAAAGGGACAGCAAGCTGCGAATGCCGCTGCAGGCTTCGGCCACCGAGAGTTTCTGACTCGCCAGTTCCAAAATGTTGCCGTCCCGCAGCACGGGAACATTTAGTACGTCCAGGGACTTTTCCGCTACGGCGCTGGCGAATAACTGCAGCGGAAAGGTGATCTGGTTATAGATCACCGTCGGAAGCGGGATCATAAACGGCAGCAGCAGCAACGGGAATAGCAGCTCCCGGACCAGGGCGGTCCCGCCCAGGACCAGAAGCAATCCCAGCAGTGACATTAGAAATGCGCTGCGTTGCAAAAACAATTCCGCACCCAGCATCCCCAGATACGCCTGAAACCCGGCCCAAAGCAGGAGAGCCAGGCCCCACCAGGCTGGTTTCCATTCGATGCGAAGCAGGGTCTCGCGCCTGGTCCATGCGATGTAGCCGGCCACCACCGGTACGAAAAATCCGTGGCTCACATCGTCATCGGTGCTCCACTGGTTAACCAGTTTGATCAGGATCGGAAAGTAGGCCGCGACCAGGAGGATACCGAACCAGGCGATGGCCGCCCAGGAAATGCTCCGGACCTTTGCCGGGGCGTGTTCGGGTAACTTGTCCGCTAGAGTAGCCATGCCGACGTCACATACAGCATACCGCGTGGCGGGGTGGGGTAAATCTCCAGGAGACCCAGTACGGGGAATCTTTAGGCACAGGACTGGGAGGGCGAAGAACTGCTTAGTGAACCGACGACGGAGGGATTTCGCCCTCGGCCTTGAGGCGAGTCAGCGTTCGAGTCACCAGGCGGCGCGGATCCAACAGATGCTGCGGCCGGAAGCTGCGTTGCGACCAACGGCAACCGTCATTGAATTCGACCCCCAGAAAATAGCCGATCTCGCGGAATACACAGTACTTAACCTTCCCCGTGAGTTCCCCGCCCGGATAGGAGATGTGGATTGGCGTGCCCAGCGGGATGGGACGATCTACCTGCAAACAGGCCCCTGACAGGGAGATATCTTCCAGGTTGGCAACACCGTGGCGGGTACGTCCGCTCTGGTCTTTCCAATCGACATCGACCAGATCCGCACAAAGCATTCTCGGTTCAACACGGCGATCCAACATAATCTACTGGTTTTATCGGATGACATCTGACGCTCGATTAGCGCCGGGACCGGGAAAATCGCCCTAACACCCCGTAAGGCGACGCCCTAGTCTTCTTGTCGATTGGTACCATGTCTGGACGAGATTTCGCAAATAAGGGCTGTCAGCCGGTTGGGCTTCCAGGGAGCAGCCTGGATCCGGACCCTGCCAGCGTACGTGTTCTTGATCGGTGTTTTCGGAGTATTCCTGCCATCGCGAAGAGGTCGGAGTTTCCTGAATGCTGTAATCCTTGGGGCATACGCGTGCCCAGGGGTAGAATTCGTCGCCCCGGTGGCGACGCGAGGAAGTGAAAAAGCATGAATGGAATGGCTGTCCCGGATAAACAGGGAATCCTTCTCCGGGTAGGGCTGTACTTGCTGTTCGCCTTCATGGGCGTACTGCTTTTTCCGGTTATCTTGCAGCCGCTGGGGACAATCCTCATGACGACGCTTTCCACCTTCGCGGCGGCAGCGGTCGCGAACGCGGTAGTGGTTCGCATCTATGAGCGAGGACGCCTGGCAGACGTCGGTTTGGGCTGGAGTCTGTCTTCCGGGCGTGAGTTTCTGACCGGCACCGGGACCGGTGTAGCGGCTGCGATGTTTGTGATTTTGGTTCCCATGGCCTTACGAATGGTGAGTTTCCAGCGCACCGAGGCCCCGGTGGAGCATCCCTGGGCGGCGTTCGCCTTCGGCTGCGGATCACTGTTTTTCGGTGTGATGGGCGAAGAGCTGCTCTTCCGCGGGTACGCGTTTCAATTGCTGGTCCGCTCGTGGGGGCCATTTGCAACCATTCTTCCCACCAGTGTGATCTTCGGATGGATGCACTCGGCGAATCCTGGCGTCTCGCCCTTGGGAATTATCAACACGGTAGCATGGGGAATCCTGCTGGGGTATGCCGTGTGGCGAACCGGAGCGCTGTGGCTTCCGATCGGCCTGCACTTCGGATGGAACGTGACCCTACCCTTGGTCGGAAGCAACCTCAGCGGGCTTACAATGGGGGTGACCGGGTACACCCTGAAGTGGAACGTGGGGGTACTTTGGAGCGGCGGCGACTACGGAGTGGAAGGCAGCGTGTTCACGACGCTCGTTGTTGTGGTGTTGTTTTTCGGATTGCGAAAGCTGATTCCGCCGGCGGACGCGACGGAGAGTTGATATGGCTGTTTCCCCGCGAGTGTTAGCGGCCTTTCTGGCCGCGGCTCTTTTTGATAACGCCGGCATCCACGGCGATACCAAGAAATTGAGCCTGGACCAGCGCGTGGAGCTGGTGCGCGGGCTGTCTTCGGAATACGCCACCGCCAAAGTCATGCTGCCCCGCTCGCGCAAGGCCTTGCCATTCGAAGAGAACGGAACCTGGGACAAGAAGACCTGGGAGGATGCCGTCCGCAAAGAAGGCCCGGCTGCACGCGCCGGCGAAATGGTGCAGGTGACCAAGGTGGACGTGAATGACGACGCCATCACGCTCCAGTTGAATAACGGGCTGCAGAAGAAAGGATCCTGGCGGGACCGGGTGCAGATCAGCGTGGGCGGTGCAACCACGGGTCCTTCCAATCCGCAGGCCGCCAATCAACCCGGCACAGGTACGGCGATCGTCCTCAAGTTCAAAGATTCCATCGGCGACGTTACATCGGCACAGGTGAAGAAGATGCTCGCCCCGGTGCTGGATTTCGATAAACACAGTTCGTCGGAGAACTACATCGACACGCTGCCGCCGGAAACCCAGGCAGCCATCAAAGAGAAGAAAGCCATCGAAGGGATGGACCAGGAATCCGTCATCCTGGCGCTGGGGCGGCCCCTGCGCAAGACTCGCGAGACCAAGGATGACACTGAGCAGGAGACCTGGCAGTACGGTGAACCTCCGGGGCGAGTGATCTTCGTGACCTTCGCCGGATCGAAGGTCATCCGCGTGCGCGACACCTACGCCAACATGGGCGGCAGCGTTGCGCAGATCCCCACGCCGGACCGCTAACGCCTTCCAGCAACTTTGCTAAGATGGGCGGGCCGGAGATTGCCCTCTATGAGCGCCATTAAACAGGCCGTTGCACCCATCAGCGTCGAGCGAGACTTACTGGGGGATTTCGTTCACGTTGTGGAGGAAGCGGCCATTGCCTCCACCCGCACCATGGGACAAGGCGACCCCGAGGCCGCCGACCAGGCCGCGGTGCACGCCATGCGGCAAGCCTTCGAGGGGATTCACATGGCGGGCAACATCGTCATCGGGGAAGGCGAGCGCGACAAGGCCCCTATGCTGTACATCGGCGAGGCGGTGGGAGCAAAGGCGCCCGACGGCGTCGAGTATCCGCGCGTGGACATTGCGGTGGATCCCCTGGAAGGAACCAATCTGTGCGCCCGGGGCACGCCCAATGCGATTTGCGTGCTGGCGGCTTCCGAGCCGGGCGGCCTGCTGCACGCGCCGGACTGCTACATGCAGAAAATAATCGCCGGACCCGCCTGCCGCGATGCGCTGGATATCGATGCGCCGGTGAAATACAACCTGAAGGCCATCGCACATTGCCTGGACCGGCACGTCAAGGACCTGGTGATCATGGTGCTCGACCGGCCCCGGCATGAGGAGCTCATCTCGCAGATTCGCGCGGCCGGCGCGCGCATCCGCCTGATCGAGGATGGGGACCTCTCAGCCGGGATCGCCGCGGCAGTCCGGGGTGCGGGCGTACATGCCGTGTTCGGCACCGGCGGAGCGCCGGAGGGCGTCCTGACCGCGGCGGCACTGCGCTGCCTCTCGGGTGAAATGGTGGCCCGGCTGGTGGTCAACACAAAAGAACTGGAAGAGCGGGTAGAGCGCATGGGCATCCGCGACGCCAAGCGCGTCTACACGGCACGGGACCTGGCTCCCGGCGATCAGATTATTTTTGCCGCTTGCGGGGTTACCGATGGAGCCTTGCTGCACGGCGTGCGTTTCTTCGGCGACGGATGCAGGACTCACACGCTGGCCATGACTTACACATCCCGGCAGGTGCGTTTCGTCGATACGGTCCACATGTTCCGTGAGCCCGGGAATCGCGGCGTGCGTTTGTACTAGTAGTTCAGGGCTACAGTCCGGCCTAGCGGTACCATGACCGGGAACCCGCCGGTACACTGTTATATTCCTTGTTCCAGACCCAAAATTAAGGGGTGACGGAGAGCGCCGACTTCCACCATTGGTCTGTCAGGGATGTCGCGCGTCTGCGGGCGTTACTCGAAGCGGAACTGCGTTATTTCCGCGAAATCGCGGCCATTCTGCCCGTTCCCTTGGCGATCCTGTCGAAGGACCGCGCCATCGTCTGGAGCAATCGGGCCTTCCGGAGCCGATTCGGCGAGCTTCCGGCGCGTGATCTGTTGCACAGCGGTTTCACCGAACTCCCGCTGCGGGCCTGGCACGACGAGGACGAAACCGAAACACTCCTGGTTGCCACGGAAGCTGCCAGCAGCACCCCGGCAGGCACAGGTACCCTCCCCCGCGAGCTGCCTGCAATCCTCTGGCAAGCCGATACGGCCACGCTCCAGTTTCGGTCGGTCGAAGGCAGTATGGAGGAGATGCTGGGATATCCCCGATCGCACTGGCTCGGCAGCGGATTCTTCGAAGACCGCATCCATCCTGAAGATCGCGCCGCGACCATGACGCTGTATCGCGACGTGCTGGCCGCCGGCGGAGAAGCCAGCGCGGAGTATAAGGCAGTGTCGGCGTCGGGCGCTGTGGTGTGGTGCCGGGAAACGATTCGGGTTTCGGGCGCTACGGTTACCGGTGTCATCACCGACATCACAGGCCGCAAGCAACTGGAGCGGCAGCTGCTCTCCGCCGGACGCTTTGAGGCGCTGTACGGCTTCGCCGGGCGCCTGGCGCACGAGCTCAACAATCCGCTGATGATCGTGACCGGCTATGCCGAGGAACTGATGCAGGCCATGAATCCCGGCGATCCTCTGCGCGGCGAAGCTGGGGAGATCCTGGGCGCGGCACGCCGCATCGGAGCACTGGCGGCACAGCTCAGCGAGTTCGTACGGCGGCAGGGCAAGCCGGCCTCGCGGGTGAATCTGGGCGATGCGATTCTGAATCTGCGTTCGAAAATCACGACGGCCGCGGGAGCCCGCGTGGCGGTGGAACTGACCGTGAATCGGACTCCGGTCCTGGCGATGGCGGACCCCGATCAGCTCGGCGAAGTTCTCTCGGCAGTCATCGCGGGGACGCGCGAGAGTTCGCGGGAGCGGACGCGGATCACCATCGAATGGGAGGTCGAGACGGTATCGGAGCGTTTGTCGCCGACCGCCCTGACCGCCGGCAAATACGCCCGCATCACGGTTCGAGACGACGGACGCGGGCTGGATGCCGAGCAGGTGGCGGGCGTATTCGATCCGGTGCTCAGCAAGGCGACGGATCCGGCAACGTTCCAGCCAGGGCTGGCACTGGCGCGGGCGTATAGCGTGGTCCATGAGTGGGGAGGCGACATGGCCTTCGCCAGCGAAGCGGGGAAAGGTTCTACATTCAGCATTTATCTGCCGTACATCGAATCGGAGGGGGCGCGCCAGGTGGCGGTGGCCCGTCCTGCTGCCCGTCCGCGCACCAGCGGAGACCGCGAGACGATTCTGGTGGTGGACGACGAGACTGGCATCCGCGAGCTGATCCGCAAGATCCTGAGTCGCGAGCGCTATCGCGTGCTGGAAGCCGGAAGCGCGGAGGAAGCGCAGGCTGCGGCCCGAGGACAGGAGATCGATCTGGTGATTACGGACGTCATGCTGCCTGGAATCAACGGGCCGGAACTGGCGCGCCGGATGCAACAGGCAGCCCCCCGGCTGAAGGCGCTGTACATATCGGGGTACACCGGCGGAGCGATCATTCCACCGGGTGCGCCGTTCCTGGCGAAGCCGTTCACACTGGCAGCACTGCTGGAGAAAGTCCGCGAAACGTTGGGCGCGTAGGGCAGGATACACTTGTGAACATATTGTGCCCGCGGAGACGTTAGGAATCGCCCTGGGGGCGCTGGGTGGCGCGGCGATTGGGGTCGAGCGCCAGTGGTCCGGCCATGCGAGCGGTCCAGCGTCACACTTCGCCGGAATCCGAACCTTCACGTTGCTGGGTGGACTCTCCGGAGTCGCCGGATGGCTGTGGGTCGCGGACTTGCGTGCGCTGGCCGCGGTGATCGTGGCCGGCGCGATCGGGCTCATTGTCAGCGCTTATATAGCGGCCAGCCGGCGCGATACCGACGGTACGACGGAAGTGGCCGCGTTGGTGGTGGTCGCGGCGGGCGTGCTGGCAGGAACCGGCTTCTGGAAGCTGGCCAGCGGGATCATTGCCCTGACCGCGATCGTGCTGGTCGAAAAATCGCGGCTGCATTCCATGGTGGCCCGCATCCCGGACGTCGGCCTGAAAGCCGGATTCCGATTTGCCGTGATGGCCCTGGTGATTCTTCCGCTTCTGCCCGAAGGGCCCTACGGGCCGCTGGGCGGCATCCGGCCCAGAGAACTGTGGATGATGGTGCTGCTGTTTTCCGGGATCAGTTTCCTGGCGTTCATCGTTCGCTCTTTTCTCGGCGAGGGCAAAGGATACGTCATCGCCGGTCTGCTGGGGGGACTCATTTCTTCGACAAATGTCACACTCTCCTTTTCCCGAATCAGCTCGGCGCAACCCAGAGCGCGTATCCCGTTGGCCTTGGGCGTCGTAGCCGCGTCCACCATGCTCTATTTCCGCGTCTTGGGAGCGGCAACTTTCCTCAACCCGGCGCTCGGTAAGGCGCTGGTCCCTTTCCTGGCGGCACCCGCGATTCTGGGGGTCATCCTTACCGCGTATGGGCTGCGAAGCTGGAAATCCAGGCACAGCGAACCGGAGAAAACGTCTAATCCGTTACAGTTCCGGTCCGCTCTTCAAATGGCGGCGCTGTTTCAAATCGTATTGTTCCTGGTCACTGCGGCGAGACAGCGATGGGGCCAAACCGGACTGTTGGTATCGGGAGCCATCCTGGGGTTCACGGACGTCGACGCGCTGGTGATCTCGATGGCGAAGGCCGCTAGCCTGAGCGATCAAGTCGGGCCGACGGCCCTGGCGGCCAGTTCAGGCATCCTGGCAAACAATATCTTGAAACTGGGTCTGTCGGTCAGTCTGGGGCGCGGGCGTTTTCGAATTTTGGCCGTCGCCGGGCTAGCCATCCTTGCGATCGCCACGGGCTTGTCCATCGCATACCTCAGCGACGCCTATCGCTCCGGCAGATAGATTTCGATCCACTGGCCGCCTCTGGTCCAGCGCACGACCGGCACAAACCCAAGCGTGGAGCGAACCTCGTCGGAAGTCGCATTGAAGTGGAGATCCAGAAAGGACTCCAGGAAAGACCGAATCGGAGGGATGTTCAGAAGCCGAGGATCGACGGGCCAGTCCCTGGTATACAAAACCAGTACGTCGAAATCCTTGGGATTGAGTCTGGCCAGATCCGACTGACGCATTCCAGCTGCGTGGACGGTGCGATTGAGCGGGCGCCGGACGTATCC
>DATIRX010000209.1:0-7763 GCA_035469225.1 Bryobacteraceae bacterium | reverse complement strand
AACGACTGATGGCGGCCTCACGGTCTTATAAAGCTCGCATAGGGCCGGTTTGGCCCCTCAAGCTGGCAAGAAGACCCGGCCGATCCCGCTGGACCGATCTCCTGCGAGTTACTCAAAAGAGTATACAACGTCGGCGCCGGGCCGGGCCCGCTCCGCTTCGCTAAATGTTATAGAATCTTAACTACAACTTGTCCCGGTAGACAGTGAAACCGGGTGCAGAAGCACCTCGGAGGAAGTATGAAAGAAGCCATCGTTCTTGTTTTGGTCGCCGTCGTGGTCGTGGGCGGAATCGGTATATGGCTGGCGAACTCAGGTTCGCTCTCCCTTTTCGGCTCTCCGCCGGCAAACGTCCAGCCCGCCAGCGACGCCACGCAGGCCGCCGACGCCGCTGCTAAGGAGGCCGAAGCCAAGCAAGCGGAGGCTTCGAAGAAAGCGAAGAAAGCTTTAGTCGCCAAGGCGGCGAAGAAGGCTCCCGCCGAGCCCATCGTCGAGGCCGCCGCCGTGCCCCAGATTCAGCCTGTGGCCGAAGTGGTGGTGGCGCCGCCCGTTCCTCCGCCCGCGCCGAAACAGTTTCCCGAGCCACGCGAAATTTCGGTTGGATCGGAGCGAGATAAGATCGCCGAAAGGTTTGGGCAGCCCGCGCTGGCGACCACAACCACCTCGGATGATGGCCGCGTAATGGAAACGCTGGTCTATGCGCGCAAGAGCGGCAGGGATGTTACGGTAATCCGGATCGAGGACGGCAAGGTGTTGTCAGCCTACTCGCGGTAAGCCTGTTGGCGATGAACTGGGCCAAATTAAAAAACGGGATCCCGAGGATCCCGCCTTTTAACTAGGAGGAAAGTAACTGTGCGACGTTCAAATGGGAAAACCAATCCGCGGTACAAACGATCGGAGGTTCGTTCATCCGCCGACTAATAACACTACCTGGGTTGCCGCCAGGCTTGAACGTCGCAACTTAGAGTAGAACATACCTTCCCGGACCCTACAACCTATCTTTCGGATACTTTCGTAAACGATAGTATTTCTTAGTGATTCGCATCTTTCGGCTTGGCAAAAGATGTTCGGGGGACTATCATCAAGAACGCACGCATGGCGATCCGAGTTACCGATCCGCTTACTGGCTGGAGACTCATCTTTTTGCTGGGAGGGTGCGTTCTCAGCATCATCGCCTTGGTCGCTCTGGAAAACTACGTGGGCCGCGATGTCCCCTTGGGCGGCCTGTATCTTTTGCCGCTGATTGTAGCGTCCGGATACCTTCCTCGATGGGCCATTTTCCTGGCGGCGATCGCCGCTGCACTCGCGCGGGAACAATTCGGCCCTTACGATTTCGCCGGCGCGGTGGCCCAAAGGCTGGCCCTGACGCTGGTCGCCTTTTCCGGAGGGGCGCTCTTTGCAGGCGAGCTGGTTCGTAACCGGCGGATGTCCATCGTTCTGCTGCGCAAGAGCGAACAGGAGTTGCGCCTGCGTTCGGACGCTGAACAGGAAGCCCGGGCATTGGTGGATAGCAGCCCGGCGGGAGTCCTGACGGTAGATTCCCGCAGCCGGATCACCCGGGCCAACAACGCGGCCGCGCGGATGCTGGGTTTTCCCAGCGGCACTTCGCCGGAAGGCGAACCGGTAGAGCGTTACATTCCGTTGCTCGCCCGCCTGCAGGAATCACCGCAGGCCGCCCGCCTGACCCAGACCATGGTGGAAGCCAGCGGGCATCGCCGCAATGGAGAAACATTCTTCTCGCAGGCCTGGGTATCCGCCTACAGTGCGGCCTCGGGACCCTGTCTGGCTGTGATTCTGCTGGACGTGACCGAGCAGGTCCGCGACCGCGAGGAAGGCGGGCTGAAGCAGCTTCTCAGCAATTCGCGGATTGTGGCCGGAGCGGTCTCGCACGAATTGCGGAATCTGGCGGCCGCCGCATCCGTGCTGCACCATAACCTCACCAAGACGATCAGTCTGCAAGACAACGCGGATTTCCGCGCGCTCGGCACGGTGGTCGAGAGCGCCCTCAAACTCGCATCGACCGAGCTTTCCGATTCCACCGAAGAAGTCCTGGAAGGCCTGGATGTCGGCGAACTGCTGGAGGAGTTGCGCGCCATCGTTTCGCCCAGTATGGAAGAAGGGGGAATCCAGGGTGTGTGGGAGATTCATAAGGACTTGCCGGGGATTCGCGTGGATCGGTCCGGCCTCTTGCAGGTATTTCTCAACCTGGCCAAGAACAGCATTGGCGCTTTGCGCGGGCGCCCCGAAGCGCGGCTCCGCATCACCGCCTACGGCCTCGAAGGAACCGTAGTCATCCGTTTTTCCGATAACGGCCCGGGGATCGCCGCGGCCGACCGCTTGTTCCAGCCGTTTCAGCCGGGTGCTTCCTCCACCGGTCTTGGTCTGTTCGTCTCCCGGGCCATTATCCGGACCTTTGGCGGGGAGCTGCATCAGACCCAACAACCGGGCGAGTGTTCCTTCATCGTGGAGCTTCCCGGCGCCGTCGTAAACCAGCGAGTAAACCAGTAAGTGAACCGATGATGGTGGACCTGTGACCCGCATTCTGCTGATCGACGATCACTCTTTGTTCCGCGAAGCGATCGCGCGCTTGCTGGGGCGCGAGTCGGACTTCGAAATCGTGGGCGAGTGCGCCACCGTCGAAGAGGGCATCACGGTGCTGCAGAGCAACGCCGTGGACGTCGTCCTGCTGGATATCAATCTGGGCTTGCAGCAAGGCGGGGCATTTCTGCCGATGGCCCGCAGTGCCAACTTCAAAGGCAAGATCCTGGTGGTGACGGCCGGAGTCAGCCGCCTGGAGGCCGGGCGGCTGGTGGAACGCGGGTGCGCCGGCATCGTTCTCAAGCAGGAGCGTCCGGAGGTGCTGATCGAGCGCATTCGCGCGATTACCGGTGAAACTGGTTCGGCAGCGGCCCCGCCGCCCCTGCCGGATACCGTTGCACCGGCTGGAGCCGAGGCGAACCCGGAGTTTACTCCGCGCGAGCGTCAGGTGCTGCGGGCCGTATTTTCCGGCCAGACCAACAAGGAGATTGCCTTCACGCTGGGTGTTTCCGAGCCGCTGGTGAAAGCCGTTCTGCAGCAGCTGTTTTCAAAAACCGGTGTGCGCACGCGCTCCCAGTTGGTGCGCATCGCACTGGAACGGCATTGGCAGGAATTAGAACAGCTGGAGTAGCAGGTAGGCTTACCGCGCCGAGCAGGCTTCGGGTTTCCACGGGGCGTTATCCGGCAGCTTCTTATAATGCGTGCTGGTGATAAAGGGCACGCTGAGATACTGCGGATCTTTCACTTCGGTGCTGACCACCAGCCAGGTCCCGCTTGGATCGCGATGGAGATCGTACCACTCGGTGACGACCGCGTTCTCGCTGTAAGGCACGCCGTTCTTGCGAAGGTAACCCGGCCGCAACCTTGTCGTAACCACTTTCAGGTCGCCATTCCGCGGCTCGCCGCGACCCACCGCGGCCTGCTCCCACTCGGCGATGGAATATCCCTGCCAGGATGCCGCGCTGCTCTGGGCCGTTTTTTGCGCTTCGCTTCCCGCCGCATCGCTGCCGAAGTGAAAGAGCCGCGTCTGGGTGCCCGCTTCGGTCTCGACCTTCATGGTCGTATCGTTGTCCCAGGTGATGTGCAGCCGTCCCGGCATGCGCATGACCGCCGCCGCTCCATAGGCCTTGCATTGCTCGCCCGCGGCTTCATCCTTGGCGGGATCCCATGCGTCGGCCACCCGGCGCGCCGCGGCGTTGAGCGGCACGCCCAGGTATTGACCCTTGGGCGGCGTCACCATGCGGAACATCCAGTCTTCGGTCACCACCGACACCCAGAAGCCGGTCATGTCGATCGCCGCAGTGGCTTTGGGGGTCGGAGGAGCACCGGCGCGGCCACCCGCGGCTCCGCGCCCGCCGCCACCGCGTCCCTGCGAATACGCCGGGGCAGCGAGCAGGCAGACGGAAGCGGCCAACAGGGCCAATCGGGTCATTTTATTCACGGCGTTTTTCAGCTCGGGCTTACTCGATGGTCTCGCCGGGCCGGGTGCCCCAGCCGAACCCATCCGAGGTACGATGCAGTGTCTTCAAAGCGCCGCGATTGTCGCCCTTGGTGCGCGATGGATTGGCGGTGACGACCACTGCGTCCCCGGCTTTCAGCGTGTCGCGCTTGATCCCGGCCTGGCCGAGCTGCCCGGAACCGCGCCATTCCAGCGACCAGCGCTGCATGTTTCCATCTTTGTCGGGAACGTCGATCTGCAGGAAGGAGTGGGGGTTCCGCAGCAGCAGCTGGACGATCTTGCCTTCCAGCTTCACCTCTTTATCCGACTCATAGGTCGCGCCGAGAGAGTGATGTGCATACGCCGCGATATTGAGTAGGAGAACGCCGGCCAGCCCGAGAAGTATTTTGCGTGTCATGAAACCCTCCAAGATATTGTACCTAGCGCTTTGGACTCAAGGTCTTAAACACGGCCTCGACGAACATATCGGTAGTCCACCCTCCGGTGGTCGCGCCGTATAGACCGTCGTATTCGAGGGTCGGCTTGGCGGCCTTCACCTGCTGCAGCGTCATCCCCTTCTTGATCATGTCCTCGACGCGATCCTTGATGATGGCTACCATGTTGCGATAGTTGGCCACGTCGCCGGTGTCGCACAGCCGGCCGTGACCGGGGATCACCAGGGTCCCGCCCTGCGAACGGAACTCCGGAATCGCGATGTCCAGGATGTGATTCAGCCCGTCCAGCGCGCCCTGAATCGTACCCCCTTTGGCCACATCGATCACGGGGTAACTGGTGGTGGAAAGAATGTCGCCCGCCGCGATCACGTCGGAGTAGCGGAAATACACCATGCTGTCGCCATCAGTATGGGCGGCCGGCACGTGAAAAAGCTGAACGCCTTCACCGTTGAAAAATTCACTGAGCTTGTAGGAACTTCCTCGATAGGTGTCGGTAGGCCACAGGCCCGAGGCAGCGGCCGGCTTGCCATTGGTCTCCGCGCTCATCCGGCCCAGCACGTTTTCGTGCGCGATCACGGTGGCGGTGGGCGCCACGCCCACCGGAGGAAACGTCACGCCCAGGATCTTTGAATCCGCCGGCAATGCGGAAAGCACTTGGTTGCCGCCGGTGTGATCCGCATCCATCCCGGTATTGATGATGTAGCGAATGGGCTTGGGAGGACCGGGAGAAGCGATGATCGCGTTCAGGGAAGGGCTCGACCAGCGATAGGGACTCTCCGCGCAATGCAATCCCGTGCACCGGTTGGGTGCAGGCGACGCCGCCACGGCCGTCACCAGCTGCAGCACCGTGGACAGCACCTTCGCGCTCATGGGCGCAGTTCCGGAATCCACCAGCAGGATGCCGTCCGCGCCGATGGACGCGGCGATATTCCCGCCCGCCCCCACCAGCATGTACACGTTGCCCTGCACCGGCAGAACATGAAGATCCTGCGCGAACGCACTCGCGACGGAGAGTAAAAAAAGCCCGGCGTATTTCATTGCCTGGCCGCCTTCAGCTTCTCGCGATAATCCGGATAGGTCGATTCGGCGCCGCCCCGGGCAGCCTGGGGAGGTATCCATCCGGCGGCGTCCTTCAACTGTTCGGTGGCGCCGGGCAGGAAGTGCGGCACCGCGCTCGAAATATTCTCTTCGCTTACGGTGCAGGGATAGTAGGTCAGCGCCGTATGCGTATCGAGGGCGTAGTTGGTGGTCTGGATGAGCGGTTCCTCCAGCCATACCGGATCGGTCAGGATCATGGTGATCACCAGATACTCGCCGTGGCGGTCGATAAACTCGCGCATGGTGGCCTTGTCGCTAAAGCTCGCGCCGTTGCGCCGCAGGTAGCTGCCCTTGATGTGGTCGGTGTCGACCACCAGCGTATTGCCTTCCCACTTGCCGGTTGAAAAACCGGACCAGCTGTAAGGCGCGTACGCGGGCGGATGCGGGCGGCCGTCCATGTAGATCACGCGGTCCAGGGACCGCAGATACTCGATGTGAATCGCGCGCAGATCCCGGCCGATGGGATCGACTTCATTCCAGAATCGTACGCTGCCCAGGGCGCGCCACTGATACGGCGCCGAATGCGGGCGGCATTGAAACTCGGGCAGGCTCCACTCGGAATGATCATGGCTGTCGGCCTTCCGGCGGCCGGCGTCATTGAGCGGGATCCCCTGGTAGTCGCCCAGCGGCGGGCCGCCCGAGCGCTCATAGCTGTCTTCGTGGACGCGCTCGGCCCAGACGCCTGAAAAATCGGTCAGCTCCAGCACCGGAGCGCCTTGCGCGAAGAGCGAACCGCTGGCCGCCACGGCCGCCGGCAACAGCAACAGGAGAGGAGGGAAACGCATGGCATCCCCTAATCTACAACACTCCCGGAGCTTCTTACATGAGTGAGCACTCGACGCCGTTGACCTCGGTGGCGAACACGTCGAGCAGGGGCCCGTTGCCCAATACTTCCGCCATGGGGGCGGGGAAATCCTCGGAGGCCAGCAACCGGTGACAGCCGCAGGCGCCAAAGCCGATATGCTCGGCTACTGTGCAGCCGATCTGTACCGCGTCGGTCAGGGAGCCGCCGGTGTTCGGCCAGTGATGCAGCGCGGCGGCCACCCGCACGCTCTGCGGCAGCGCCCAGGCCTCCAGGATGAGCCCGGCCAGCTCGGCATGGTCGGTTCCGTAGATCGTCCGCTCCATCTCCTCTAAACTGGCGCCGTTGGAAACCGCATCTCTGACCAGCTGGACGTAGTCCTGCCCGGCGTGCTCGATCAGGGCCAGCTGTCCCACTCCATGCAGCAACCCGGCCGTGTAAGCGTAATCGATGGGAACCACGGCCATATGCTCGGCGATGAGGGCCGTGGCGACGCTGTGGCGCCACCAGGCCTTCATGAACGGGGACGTCCGGTTGGGTACGCCGCGCCACAGGGCCGCGGTCACCACCATCCTGGTCAGGCGCTGGAGCCCCACCATTGCGATCGCGTGCAATACGGAATGGACCGGCTGCCTGCGGCCGAAAAGCCCGGAATTTGCCATGCGCAGAGTCTCGCCGGAAAGCACCGGATCGATCGAGATCAGCTTGGCAACTTCTTTAAAAGAAACGTTTTCGTCGGCCACCAGGGCCATCAGGCGCGTGGCGATCGGAGAGAACGCTGGAAGTCGCTTCAGGAACTGGCGGACGGCCTCGCCTGCAGGCGTTTCGAGCATGGACACGGATCCCACCCTCCCTATATCGAGAGAATGGGAGCGGATTCGAGGGTTTTCGCCTGGACTGTAAACGGGTCCTAATCAGGAGCCTGGCGAGGCACATGTTTGAACGCCAGCTTCAAGAATGGGGGAGCAACCAGAGTCGTGGCCACCGACATGAACACCACCACCGCATAGATATTCTGGCCGATCACCCCCAGCGACAAGCCCAGTTGCGCCACCACCATCCCCACCTCGCCGCGAGGAATCATTCCCACGCCGACCCGCCGAGCGTCCGGCCAGCCAAGCTTGTACGCTCCCAGGCTGCATCCGGCGAATTTCGACACGATCGCAGCCGCCAGTACCGCCAGTGCTAGCCGCAGGGTGGCCGGGTTCGCGAATGCCGCAAGGTCGAAATGCAGCCCGATGCCTACCAGGAAGAACGGAACCAGAAGCTCGCTCACTCCGCGCGTAAGGTCGTGGACGCGATGGGTAACCGTCTCCGCCAGGGCCATGCCGGCCAGAAAGGCGCCGATGATCGCCGCCACGCCGGCGTAGACCGAGAGCACCGAGAACGTAAACAATAGCAGCACGGCCAGCGAGAACTGCGCATCGGATCCTTT
>DATIRX010000208.1:0-5728 GCA_035469225.1 Bryobacteraceae bacterium | reverse complement strand
AAGTACAGCGGCAGTTCGCGCGAGATCCAACTGCACCTTAGCCGCGTCGGACAGCACGCGCAAATCGAGGTTCGCGATTTCGGCGTAGGCATCTCGCTCAGTGAACAAGCGAAGATCTTCGAGCCTTACTATCGCGTTTCGTCGGAAGAGAACACCAGTATTCAGGGCGCGGGCCTGGGCCTTAGCGTGGTTCGCCACATCGCCGAGGGTCACGGCGGCGACGTATTGGTCGAAAGCGCTCCAGGAAACGGCAGCACCTTCCGGCTGCGATTGCCCCTATGACCAAACTGTTGATCGTTGAAGACGAGCCGTCCATTCTTCGCGGTCTTGCCGACCAGTTCCGGCGCGAGGGGTATGACGTGAGCACGGAATCGGATGGGAATGCGGGATACGGGGCAGTTGGCCGCGTCACGCCAGATATCATCCTGCTGGATCTGATGCTGCCGGGGATGAGCGGGTATGAGATCTGCCGCCGGCTTCGGCGCGAGGGCAATCAGACGCCTGTGCTGATGCTGACTGCTCGGGGTGAGGAAGGAGATCGCGTTTTGGGCCTCGATCTTGGAGCGGACGACTACGTGACGAAGCCATTCTCATTGCTGGAACTGCTGGCACGCGTCCGTGCGCTGTTAAGGCGGTCACAGGCCGCCGCCGGGGCTCCGGATCAATGCGCGGTCAGCGACATCGTGGTCGATTTCAAAGCTTATACGGCGACGAAGGGCGGCCGGCCGCTGGAAATGACCAGGCGCGAATTCCAGTTGCTCCGCACGTTGGTATCGCATCCCAACCAGGTGCTGACGCGGGACCAGTTGCTGGACATAGTAGTCGGCGAGGACGTGTACATTACCAACCGCGTAATCGACAATCACATCGCTGGTCTGCGTTCTAAGCTGGAAAACGATCCTGCCGAACCGAAACATCTGCTGACCGTCCGGGGTGTCGGATACAAATGGGTCGCATGACAAACTCCTGACAATCGCGAGTGCGCAGCATGACATTCAACATCGAAACTCCACATATTCTGCCAGAGAAGGGAGCACGTCAATGAAACTCAACTGGATTCTGGTTCCTCTCCTGGCGGCATCGTTCGCGCTGGCGCAGAGTGGAAACGATGTGTTGCAGCAGGGCCTTCGCAAAGAGCGCAGCGAGGGAGATTACAAGGGGGCGATCGAGATCTACAAGCGGATTCTCAAGCAATACCCGTCCGACCGTAAGCTGGCCGCGACCGCGCTGTTGCAGATCGCGCACTGCCAGGAGCGCGAAGGCAGTAAAGACGCCCGCTCGTCCTATGAGCGCCTGGTCCGTGAATACGGTGATCAGACGCAGGCGGTGAACGAAGCCCGGGCGCGGATCACGGCTCTGGAAACTGGTCCATCATCAGCCCCACGGGTGCGGCAGTTATGGGCTGGGGAGGACGTGGACGGTTCGGGATCGCTGTCGTCAGATGGCCGGTGGCTGACCTATGCAAACTGGGAGACCGGCGATCTGGGCGTTCGCGACCTGGTCAACGGCACGAACAAACTGTTGACAAACACGGGCGGCTGGGCAAGATCTGGTGGCGATTTCGCTCAGGATTCAAGGTTTTCACCGGACGGCAAAAAAATCGCCTATAACTGGTTTTCACCAAAGAGCACCTACGACTTACGGGTCATGAATGCGGACGGCACAGGCGTGCGAAGTCTGGGCTGGACCAAGACCGGTTACATCGTGCCGATGTGCTGGAATCCGGATGGCGCCCAGATTCTTGCGAACTTTTACGGCTCGGACGGGTTGACCTCTTTGTATCTTGTGAATGCCACGTCCGGTGAATCGCGCGAGATCTTGCCGCCGGCCGCTCGCAGGAACATCTCAGGCGCAAGTTTCTCTCCCGACGGCAAGTGGATTGTGATGGACGGGCAGGGGGCGGATGACTTGCAAGAGGCTGATCTCTATATAATGGCGGCCGCGGGTGGGTTACCCGAGAAGCTGGAGAGCAACCCCTCTAACGATATCAGGCCCGTCTGGTCGCAAGATGGATCGTCAATACTCTTTGTGAGCAATCGCGGCGGCGCCTACGGTCTTTGGCGGCTTCCCGTGAGGAACGGAAAAGCGGGCGGTCCCGCCCAGTTGATCCGTGGCGAACTCGGCAATCGGGTCGATCCGGTGGGTGTCACTCGCGCCGGTTCGCTCGTCTATACGGTGAATTACGGCGGTGTCGATGCTTATATAGCAGACTTCGATCCGATTACAGCTAAACGAACTTCCGAACCCACACTCATCTCGCAGCGCTATCCAGGCAGCAGTATGCGTCCGCAGGTCTCGCCCGACGGCCGGTTTATTGCCTACCTTGCACAAACCGGATCATCCGCCTCATCAGGCGGGTGGGTGGTGGTCGTGCGGGATCAAACCACGGGTAAAGAAAAGGTTCACCCCGCTGTGCGCTCAAACCACCTCGGCTGGACGCCGGACAGCAAGCAGCTCGTATTGGGAAAGCCCGGGGAGAAGCCAAACTCGATGGAACTGCTGTGGCTCGATCCAGACTCGGGCGCCATGACGCCTTTCCGGACGTTCGAGCCAACTCGCAACGGTATCAATCCGGTCTTTAGCTCCGATGGACGCACGATGTACTTCACGTATCGTCCCTGGCAGGGCGACAACAGTATTTATCAAGTGATCGCGATGGACGTCGCTACGGGCCAGCAGCGCGAGCTTTATAGAAGCACGAACCAGTTCCTGTTCGGCCTTGCGCTTTCGGCGGACGGCCGCACGCTGGCCACGATCCTGCAGGAAGCTGCATGGAATACAAGGGGAGAGCAGGATTATGAATTGGTGCTGGTCCCTGTCGCCGGTGGACAGGCCAGGGTCGCGACGACCTTTCGCGCGGCCAGGGCATCCGTGACTGGCTCATTTACGCCGGATGGAAAGCGGGTCCTGATTCTACGTGAATCCGCAACCCCGCTAGGTTCTCCGAGTGCCCTAGCCACCCAGGATGTCGCGAGCATCGAACTCGCCACAGGAAAGCTGGAACTTGTGAATCTCCAGCGGAGTCCTCTAACGACGGTGACGCTCGATAGTTCGAGTACGCAGCTCCTGTTCACTGCGGGCCAGCGGAAGTCGGAGATGTGGATCGCCGAGAACATCCTAGCTGGAAAATGAGTCCGGTATGGGCGGGATACTGGTCTTACATCGATTTCGTTGGGGCAGGAAGCCTACCAAGAAGAGCTGCGGGCAAACGGTCTCAGGTTGGTTGGTAACGACGTGGATGAGGGTGAGAACTACTATTACTTCGCGAGGAAGGGCTGAGTTCGTCGCGTGGTGTTTGCCGATCCTAGGCGACGCGTGAAGTAGACAGCTCCCGAATGACGGCGTATCCGGAAGCTGTCTGGTCCGGAAAGTCCGGTTCTGGACCGTTAACGAGCAATATCGGAAGGTTTCTGCGGCGGCTGGCTTGTCGGTCCATGACCGAATGGCAACCGGGCGTGCAGCTTGGGCCTTATGAACTGCTTTCGCCCAAGGCGGTAGAGGCGATGGAGGGAGGACTTCGAGGGGATCCGCTAAACCTCCTTTACCGGCACCATCTCGCTCGTGGTCTTCGGCTCGCGGGCAGGTTGGATGACGCGGAGGCCGAACTGCGCGCCGTTCTGGAGATCGATGAGAACTACCCGCACGCGCTGGCTACGCTCAGTTCAATTCGTGCGCAGCAGGAGAGGCTCGAGGAAGCGCTCACCTTCACTCGAAAGGCGAACGCTGTAATGCCCTGGTCGAACCCGCTCATCGGACAGCTCGCGGCCCTGATGGTGCGCACGGGGGCCGCAAACCAAGCAGACGCTTTGATCGAAAAGCTCGGGCGCGGTACGGCGCCCGGGGCCGCCAGCGGACTGGTCATTTTTAACGCGTTGTGCGGGGATCTCGATCGCGCTGCCGAATGGGCCGCGCTGGCGATCGAGCAGCGGGATATGCCGTTCGTCCTTGTCGGCTGAATGCGGCTCCGCAGAAGCCGTCCTACTGTCCCCACTGTCGTCGAAATTCGTGTAGACTGCCTAGGTTGCCAGCGACTGCGCTGGGGGGACAGGAGGAAAACTCCATGAACGGGCACCGGAAATTTTCCGTTCTGCTCTTTGCGGCACTCGCAGCTCTGTCAGGACATGCTCAAACGGCAGGAAAATACCTCGCGCCGCGCGACCAGTTCATCGCCATCCGCGCCGGGCGGCTGTTCGACGCCCGTTCGGGCATGATGCTCACCAATCAGGTGGTGATCGTACGGGGCGATCGCATTGTGGAAGTCGGCTCGGGCGTTGCCATTCCTTCGGGGGCGAGCGTGATCGACCTCTCGAATGCGACCGTCATGCCCGGCATGATCGACGCCCATGTCCACATCAACACGGGAGGAGAGACCGAAGCGCAGCGCGCGCTGATCGCGCTGGCCAATGCGCAGATTGACCTCGCAGCAGGCTTCACCACAGGCCTGGATATGGATTCGCGCGGCGGCTACAACACGGTGGACATCCGCGATGAGATCAATTCCGGGCGGGTTCAGGGCCCGCGTCTGCAAGTGGCGGGCGAATCGCTCAATCCTCGCGCGACGAATTACTACCCGGACATCCGCACGGGCCGCTTCCAGGAAGGCTTCATAGAAAATAAGAACGTCAACGGTCCGTGGCTCGCCCGCGCGGCAGTGAGGGAAGCCAAGCTGCACGGCGTGGACTGGGTGAAAATTTACACCACGCAGGATTTCGCCGGGACGATGCACATGTGGACTCCCGCCGCGACGCTGGTCAATTCGCCTTCTCTGACGTTCGAGGAGGTGCAGGCCGTGGTGGACGAAGCGCACCGGCTGGGCGTTAAGGTCGCGTGCCACACTTACGGCGGCGAAGGCATGGCGAGTTGTATCAACGCCGGCGTGGACGCCCCCAACCACCTCCTCGAACTCGACCAGGAGGGGATCAAGGTCCTGCTGCAAAAACAGCTGCCGTTTGTGGCCACACTGGATGATCTGATTGCGCTGGAAAAAGGCGACCTGGAAGCGACCGGCGGGCGGAACTCCCGCATGAAGCTGGCCGAGCAAGCTGTCCGGCGCGCAGTCGCCGCGGGCGTACCGATCGTCTTCGGCAGCGGTGCTACTTCGGCCGAGGTCCCGCATGGTAAGCAAGGCAATCAGTTTGCTTTTTACGTGAGATGGGGATTGAAGCCAGCACAGGCGCTGCAAACCACTTATCTCAACGCTGCCCACATGCTGAACTACGGAATCGAAAAGGACATCGGGACCATCGAGAAAGGCAAGTTCGCCGACATCATCGCGGTTTCGGGAAATCCGCTGGCAGATGTCTCCGAAATGGAGCGCGTGCACTTTGTGATGAAGGGTGGCATGGTGATCCGGAACGATTTCGCAGCGCGCTAAGGATTACGCGCCCATGCGTCGGACGCGCTGTTGCCATGGCCGCGCTCCCGGGCAGCGGCTAGCTCGATAGCTTTGATCCGTTTCGAGCATTTGAGAATACCCCGAAATCGCGGACTCAGATCACGCAATATCGGTCGGTATCTGGCTCTCAAGATCCGGGACTCTTGGACGCCCGTTCTACGGAGCGAAAGAGTATAACCCACGTCTCCGGAGCGTTTTGTTACTATATCTCGGGACGGTCAACACGCAGCGGCAGTTCCAGATGCTGTCCTGTAAGGCCGCGCACCAGTCAAGTTGACAGGGGGATGTCATGATACTGAATTCCATTCGTCGGGCGGGCGCGTTGGGCCTGTT
>DATIRX010000207.1:0-5338 GCA_035469225.1 Bryobacteraceae bacterium | reverse complement strand
CGAGCGGACCCAGGCGCGGAAGGCCGGCGAGCCTCATCCGTGGATCGTAGGCAAGGGAGAAGTCCAAAAATATCTCACCGTGGTTGAGGAATGCGCGAAATCCTGGCTGGCGATCGGCGATGGGCGTCCGTAGAGGAGAATCCCGACCAAGCTCAGTACGAATACGAGAGCACTAAATCGGCACGAGTCGAGCACCTGGGCTGGTTCGACAGGAGACAGTGGATACAGGATGTATACATCTGTACAATCGAGAGATGCGTAAGCATGCGGGCCACCTGAACCGGGGCCGGATGGTTCCAGTGCGCGGAAGATCCAAAGGAGACTTCACAATGAAATTCGCTGTTGCTCTATGTTTGGTGGCTGCGTGTGCCTGGGGACAGGAGGGAACGGGACCGTTCCCGGCGATCCTGGAGCAGGATCCGAGTCTCCCGACCCACACGGTGTATCGGCCGCAGGACCTGTCCAAAGTGAAGGGAAAACTTCCCATCATTGCGTGGGGCAACGGAGCCTGCGTCAATAACGGGCTGGCGCATCGCAATTTCCTGATGGAGATTGCCTCGCATGGCTACCTGGCGCTCGCGATCGGCCCCCCGATCGCGCCCCCGGCTCAAACCAAGGGCGCTCCGAAGGGCGACGGGAAGCAGGGCGCCCCGAAGGGCGAGGGGAAGCAGGGCGATGGCAAGCAGGCCGCCGCGGGTCCGGCCACGAAATCCTCCCAGTTGCTCGATGCCATGAACTGGGCGCTAGCCGAGAATGGCCGTAAAGGCAGCCCGTATAACGGCAAACTGGACGCGTCGAAGATTGCGGTGATGGGAATGTCCTGCGGGGGGATTCAGTCCTACGCGGTGGCGACGGACCCGCGCGTCAGACTCGTCGGCATCTTCAACAGCGGCATCCTGCCCGCGCCCGGCGGCCCGGGCGCGCCGCCCATGGAAGACGTGCGCAAGGACCAGCTGGACAAGCTGCATACGCCCATCTTCTACGTAACCGGCGACAAAACCGACATCGCCTATGAAAACGGCATGGACGACTTCAAGCGAATCACCAAGGTTCCCGCGATCCACACATACAAGGACGGCGTCAGTCATGGCGGTACCTACAGCCAGCCGAACGGCGGCGATTTTGCGCGGGTCGCAGTGGCGATGCTGGACTGGCAGTTGAAGGGCGAAAAGAACGAATCCAAGATGTTCCTGGGCGCCAATTGCGGCCTGTGTCAGGAGGCCGGCTGGCACGTAGAGACGAAAGGGTACAAGTAGAGACGGGACGGATGGAGGGCACTCGGGCCGAACCTGCGCGCCCTCTTTAGTTTGTGCTGTCGTACATCGTGATCTTGACGCCACCGTTCGCTATTCCGGGATTCGAGCTCAGGAATTTGCCGGTGTTGAGGTAGGCGTAGGGGCCGTCGACGCGTGCTTCGAAAATCGGAACCAGGCCGCCGGTGCTGGTGGTATTGCGAACGATGATGATCTCGCCGTCCGATGCCTGCCACAGGTAGCGTGCGTCGATGGCGGGAGGCCCGGAGAGATTCTGATAGTCCGCGCCGCCCGATAGAACTTTGCCGGTGATTCGTCCGCTCAAATCGCCGCCCGTGATGGGAATGATGTTGCGGTTGCCGCGCTTGCTGGCCCCCACCCGTTGCGATGGACTCAGTCCGACAGATTCGACGATCAGTTCCTTGCCTGGCTTCTCATCGGCCCCCTTCATGCGGTTATTCCACGGCTGCGGCGGAGCATCCGACGGCTTGATGATCCGGGTGACACTGCCCGCGCCAGTGGGAATCGCGACGGACGACACGTCATAAACGCGGACCGTGAGCGTCTTGGCGTTTTCATCCAGGATGCGCCGCGCAACGTATTTACCCGAGTTCATCCACTCCGCTGAACTTCCAGTGGGAGCCTCGAAATCCATGGCCATGCGGACGTCTTTGGCATCCGCTCCCGCACCCGCATTGCGCGAGTAGATGTACTTCCCGTCGCCGGTCTTGAAGACGAAGATCTGCTCCACCTCCACCGCGCCGTTGGAGAGCGTGAGTTCGAAGTCCAAAGCGCCGGTCATCACCGTGCCCGTGAATTTCGGGCCACTAATCGCGCCCTCCAGGGCGACGGCCACGCGGCGGGTTCCGTACTGCGTCTTGCCGATCTTCGCCAGACGATCGAGTTTCAGCTGGGTTTCGAAGAGGAGCGTACCGCTTTCCGGGGTGGGGATCCCTTCCGGCATCCTGCAATCCCACGTCTTGTGGGGCACAAACACTTTGGAGGCGGCTTGGCCCTGAACCAGGTTCGCAGCCGGACCCGTCAGCGCAATGGTTCCCGCCATCCGTAGGAATGTACGTCGATCGCTTTTGGTGAACATGACTATGACTATCTCTTTCTTTGGCGATCAAAGAAATCGAACACCGCGGGCAGCACCAGCGCCACCATCCGGCCATGATCTGCCTCGACCTCCATGTATTCCAATGGAAAACCCTGCGACTTCATCCACGCCTGCATCGCCCGGCTTCCCGCCAGCGAAGGTGTCGCTCCGGTGCCTTCGGTCATGAACACCGGCATCTTCCGCATGCGATCCCACGGATACGTGGACTCCTCCACAAACGGACCCGACATGGGAGCAATCGCCTTCCAATAGTCGGCGTACTTTGCTCCGAGATACCAGACGCCGCCGCTCCCCATCGAATGGCCCATGAGGAACATCGCACCGCGGTCGACGGGATACTCGTTCAGCACCATCTCCAGGACGTTGATCACGTCCTGCTCGCTGCGTTCGAGAGTCTGGGCGTTCTGCACGCACGCAGTGGTTCGCTGCTGCGCGGCGGTTTCCGCCTGGCCGAATACGGCGGGAAGCCGCAGGCAGGTGCCGTACGCACCGAGAGGATTCCACCCTAATGGAGACACCAGCAGGTCGCTGTGATCCTCCGCAAGCTTCAGAAGCTGCTTGTTGTTCTGGTCCAGATATTGGCTCTCATTACTGCCTGCGCCGTGCAGCATCAACACCAGCGGCAGCTTCGCTTTGCCATCCCAGGTCGTCGGCACATAGACGCGATAGGGCAGGTCAGTCTCGGTGCCGGGGAATCGATACGTCCGCTTTTGGTCGCCCTTGGCCTGCCATCCTGGGCTGCCCGGCTTTGCGAGCGACTTGGCGAGTTGCTGCGATTGGGCGATCTGGGTTTTCGGCACCAGTTTCGTCCCGAACGCGATCACTCCGTTGTCCTGCCCCACCGCCAGCAGTGGAAACAGAACCGCCAGTTTCAAGAGCGTTCTTGTCATGTCGAAAAGAGTGTAACAGCCGCTAAAGATAGCCGCAAGCTGAGTGTATCCATCATGTATACTTACCCGGAGTGAATCGATCCGAGGCATCCGCCGGCCCTTCCGAGCGAAACTGGATGATCTCCGTCGCCGCCGTCATGGTGGCCATGATGGCCATCCAGATGGCGAGCCTGGGTTTCTCGCCGCTGTTGCCGGAGATCCAGCAGGATCTGGGGGCGTCCTATTCTCAGATCGGCCTCTTTACCGGCATGTACGGCATCATTGCGCTGCTGGTCAGCTTGCCCGCCGGCGTGTTTGCAGCCCGCATCGGCGAGAAGCGCGCGCTTCTGATCGGGCTGGCTGTCACGGCGATCGGACTGGCCGCTCTCTCGCAGGCCACTCGCTACGACGTCGCTCTCGCGTTTCGCGCTCTTTGGCTGATCGGCTACCGCACCGCCTTCATCGGCGTGTTTACCGCGATGGCGATGGTGACTCCGGAAAAGTATCGAAGCCGGACCATGGGCATTCTCGGCGCCATGGCCGCCTTCGCGTCGGTCATCGGAGCTCCGTTTGGCACGCGACTCGCGGAGTGGCTGGGCTGGCGCGGCGGCATTCAAGGGTACGCCGCGATCTCTCTCCTCGGCGCGGTAGTTTTCGGTTTGCTCTATCATCGCCGGCGCTCGCAGCCGCCGGGCGTGGCTGGACCGCATGGTACTCCAATGACCCGTGCGGGCGCGGTCTCCGCTCTTCGCAACCCGATCATCTGGAGCATGATTCTGCTGGGACTCATCAACATGGGCGGCTTCAGCGTGACCTTCTTCGTGCCATACGCGGTGAAGTCGGTCTTCGGCTTGGGGGCTCAGGACGCGGCGTCGATCATCAGCGCCAGTTACCTGGTGAGCATTCCGCTGAATCTGGCCTTCGGCTACCTGTGCGACCGATATTCCCGCTGGAACATGATGATCTTGATTTCAGTGCTTCTGGTTCCCGCCAGCTTTGCCGTCATGTCGCGAGACCTTCTGGTCTTCCGCATCGCCGTCGCCCTGATTGTTTCCCTGGGCCACGCCGCCACCAATCAGATTTATGCGATCGGTAGCTCCCTGCTGCCGAAAGAAGAGGTCGGGAAGGGAATGGGGATCGTCGGATTGGGCAGTGGGATCTTCGGATATCTGGGCCCGCAGATGCTCGGCTACCTGCGGGATAGAACGGGAGGCTTCACGGCGGGTTGGATATTTGTGGCCTGCGCCGCGGTGTTGGCTCTCGGCGACCTCCTGGTTCTGCGCCGGTACAGTCTCAAGCGGCGAGCGACGTATCCGGAAGAGATACCAGTCGCATGAAGGAAAGGCGCATCGCAGGAATCACCTCCAACACGGTTCCCTGGGAAATTCTTCGCGCGGCCGGCTACACTCCGCTTTTGCTCGAAGAGGAAGCTGGACCGACTCCTCACGCAGACCGCTGGATGGAGGATGTATTTGACCGCAGATTCCGTGTGATGTTTGACCGCCTCTGCGCGGGAGCCTGGAGTCACCTGGCTAAGGTCGTGATCCCGAGAACGTCCGAGCAGGAACACAAGCTGTACTTGTATCTTCGGGAGATCGCGCGCACGCAACATCCTGTCGCGATTCCGGAACTGTATTTCTACAACCTCCTGCACACCCGCACGCCGGAGTCTTACGACTACGGGTTGGAACGGACCCGCCAGATGATCCGCGATTTCGACGCCTCCGAAGACGAGCTGCGGGCTGCCATCGCTGAGAGCAATCGCGCCCGTGGCTGTGTGCGGGATATCCTCCGAAAGCGGAGCGAAGGGCGCCTGGAGGGATCGGCCGCGCTCGAAATGATCCGCGGATTTTATTCGGAAGACCGTAGTGTTTTTGCCGATCGCGCACTGGACCGGCTCAAACGCATGCAGGAGCAAGTTGCGGCTCATCGGCCGAACATCTTAATCAAAGGGGCGCCGTTAAACGATGCCTCGCTGCATCGCACGATCGAAGAAGCCGGCGGCTACGTGGTCGCCGAGGATGACTGGCGCGGCTCTCGTGCCGCGGGCGATACCGATGTTTGCGTCAATAAGGATCCAGCCACCGCAATCTTTG
>DATIRX010000206.1:0-7796 GCA_035469225.1 Bryobacteraceae bacterium | reverse complement strand
ACCTGACTCTCGTATTCGCGCCGGGAACGGTTGAGTTCTTCCACCGCCTGGGTCATCTGCGGATTGAGCTTGCGGCGGCGGTAAATCGGAATACGAGCGCTGAAGCTCAGCATGTAATAGTCGCGGAACGGCTCGGCTGTGTGCTGCCACATGTACTGCACGCTGAAATCCGGATAACGGTCTTTGCGGGCGATCTCGACCTGCAAGCTTTGCTTCTTTACCAACTCTTGCTGACCGACGACATCCGGGTTGTCGCTCCTGATCCTGGCCAACAGCTCGTCCGACGTATAGACCAGCGGAGTCTCCACCAGCGGTTGCGTCGAAATGTCCCGCGAGTCCGGCGGACGATTCAGCAGCTTCCGGAGTAGCGCCTGTTGCGTACTCATCAGCTCGCGGTGATGGGCCACTTCCCGCAGCAGTTTGGTGCGTTCCAGTTGCGACTTCAGAATGTCCTGCTGGCTGCCCTCGCCAACCCGGTACCGGGCGTCCGCAATCTTTTCGACCTGTTCCAGAAGCTTGCCGTTACGGTCGAGCACTTCCAAGGTCTGCTGGACGTACGCGATCTGGTAGTACGCTTCCTTCACTTGTTGGAGGATGGAGCGCCGCACGGCTTCGAGCTTGTTCCGGCCGGCCGCCGCGTCCTGGAGCGCGGCCTCGCCTTTGAGCTTGAGCTTTCCCGGATACGGAAGATCCTGCGAGATTCCGAAGCCCACATAGGCGAAATCGCTGTTGCTGTATCCGGCGAAAGGCCGCGGACTGCCCACCGAAAAATGTTGCAGTGTCACTTGTGGGTCCGGCAGCGTGGAGACTTGAGAGGGAACCTGGGTGGCCGCCTGCCAGCCCAGCCTGGTCGCCTGAATGTCGGGATTGCTGCGGGCCGCTTCGTCCAGCAAGGTCGAAAGCGGAGTCGGCAAGTCCGCCGCTGGCAACGCTGTGGCCGCGAGGAGCGCAATAACGCCGATTTGGTCGAGTCTCATCGGTGTTCTTCGCCTCCGGCGGTGGAAAGATTGAGGCCAGCAGCATACAGTCGATCCCACATTTGTTCGAATACGACGCGCGCGAGCGGCCGCTTCAAGTCGAACTCGACCGTCTCCCGATAGCCCGTCACTCGCAACTCGTACGGATTCGGATTTGCAATCGTTTGTAGATCCACCCATCTCCACGTCCGGCTATCCCGGCCGTTTTCGGACACGTAGTCGATGCCGGTATCTTTCAAGCGCAGCATCCCGTTGCTGCCGCCGGACCACATCCGCCGATGAGCCGGGATTTCCGATAGAACCGCAACGCTTGGCAACGGGATTCCATTGCGCACGGGCTTGCCGACACGCTCGGTAAGCTGCGCGGCGATCTCCGGCGGCACCGACTCGCTCAGTGTGAACTGAAAGCGTCGTTCGCCAGGCGCGTGCCAGGGACGATTCTGGTAACTGTCCAGAGTGAGTTCCCGCACGGAGAGGTCAAAGCTGTGGATGTCCACATATGCCCAGCGCTGGTTGAACTTGGGTGAGCGGAATTCCACGCCCGCATCATCCAGCACCAGACTTCCGGGGACGGCTTTTTTCCATAGCCGATGCCATTTCGCCGGAGTTTGCCAGAGCTCGGAATCGGCGGCATTGGCAAGAACTGCGCCCAGTACGATCGTTGCTGAAATCTTGATACTATTCCTCATCCAAACCTCCACGGTTGCCATAGGCATGCATATCCGATGAGCGGACTTTGAAGCAGAGAGAGATGGTGTGCGGAGGCACACCTCGAGTGGAGTTTTAGAGGAGAAGAGGCAGACTGGGGAACGTGAAGCGCACCCCCGGTGGCGGATGACTCACCGGGTCGCCAGCAGCCAGAAATGTCGGGGAGACCAGGTCGGGGATGTGCACCACTGTGAATGCCATCAGCGGAGACGAGTGTTCAGCTGCTTTCGACGGCGCAAGCTGGTTATTGTCCGGTACGATGTTCTTGCAGCACTCGTCCGAGTTCGCCGTCGGAACGCACTTGCCTTTTAGGCAGCAATCCGCGGCTTGGCGGCTCGGGGCGCCGGCCGCGAAGCAATCAAAGGGCCTGAGCAGCAGGACCACTACCATCAGGCTGATCGCGATGTGAAAGCCCCGGCGCATCCGGTTTTAGAATAGCACTTGGTGTGCCGAAGGCTCGACAGGGCCTAACCTTATGAGAATACGGGGGTTTACCTAGTATCTCGAACTGACCAGGCTGCGTCGTTTGGCGCGCATAGCGCCATGGAACCGCGAGATTCTATTCGTCGCGGGCCCTGACCGAGTACATCCGACACTAACCCGCTATTGCAGCTCGTGATGAAAGACGTAGGAAGTTTCTGTGGGAACGCCGGCCTTGTATTTCACCTTGAGCACTATTTGATAGTGCCGGGGAATCTCCCCGGACGGCCGGCGAATTTTACCGACCAAGGTTCGGGCCATGGCCGGGTCTGTTAGCCATTGAACGGCAGCCAGGCGGCCGGGTGTCCGATTGCTCGTGAAGCTTTCCACTTCGCTGGTGCCCAGGGGACCCGAAACGTGTGTAACCAGAGCGTAGGCTTCGCCATCTTCGGAAGACCCGGTTGGAATCGTATCGCTCAACAGCGTTGGTTCGCCCGGGTGCGGGTGTAAGTTGTGGATTCCCGGCCGCGAGTTGTCCAGGTCGAGTTTTACAGGCAGCCCTTGCAGTTTGTCGCTGAAGAATATGGGCGCACCGATATAAAGGACACTGTTATTGGCGAGCTGCTGCATGGTAAGCTCACTGGTCTGCAGCAACGACAGCGCCGGCACCCGAGGCCCCAGAAGCCTTCCGATCAGGAACGAAGCACTGACTTCTCCCACGGGCGCATAGTACGCGTTACGCTGTATGGGCGGGTTGCCCAGCGCTTTGCTGATCGCGACCACCGCCGGATTCTTGACAATGTCTTCCCAGGTGTTCAGCGTAAGATCGCGGTAGGCTCCGTAACCCTTGAACTGGACGAAAGGCGGATCGGCGATGGATACAATCAGGGGCCGCTTTGAGGCTAGAAAGGGTTCCCACAGTTGTTCCAGCTCCGGGGTCCACATCGCGCGGAACATCGACGTGCTCTCCAGGCTGTTCCACAGCCGCCAGTACGCCATGCCTCCCAAAACACATGCGATCACCAGGAACAGGCTCAGCGCGATGACGGCGTTCCGCCACGCCTCAATCCGTATTGCCGGCGTGCCCGCCGGAACCTGGGCTGCTTCCTCGTGTGCTTGCGCGGAGACGACTGTGGTGGCCACTGCTGGCAGCCGCTCTTCACACGTCAGCTTAAAGCGGCCCTTGGGCAGGTCGATAATTAAACGGCTGTTTTCGGCCTCTTTGTGGTAATAGTCGGCCAGCTTCAGACGCAGGCGCCCGACTTGAATGCGGACGGTCGAATCGTGACGCGGGTCATAGGTCGGCGGCTTGCCCAGAGCGTCAATTCCAACCGTGTATTCTTTGAGCTGATCCGCATCGCCCGCCAGCATCCTCTCGGCGAGGAACCTGAGGAGCCGCCGCAAGGCGTCGGAATTCCGGAAGGTGTTACTGTCGAGGACACGTTCGACTTCGGCTAAAACTTCTTCGCCGCGAAGCACCTCCATTCTGGTTGCGAACCCTCCCGCCTGATTATACAGGAGCGAAGGAGGACCGCCCAAATCCGCCGGACGCCGGCTAATCTACGCCTGGCTCTATTTGCCGGCAGCTCGTGGGACCGGGTTGGCGTAAACCTCGATCCAGTCGACGCGCGACGCACCGCTGGACCCGTGGCCGCGGTCCGCCGCGGCACCCGGCATCAGGTCCGTAAAGCCGACTTCGTCCACTTTGCTCAAGTCGACGTTTGCCACCCAATCGGGACTCTTCGTCGTGACCACCTTATTGATATCAAGAAGGTGCCAGCGGACGTCCACAAACGAAAACTCCGTCTCCAGCCAGTCCGTGCTTGGCCCTTCCGCGTGATCTCCCACCAACCAGGTCCCGTCCGCAAGTTTTACGATGGGGCGTAGATAGTGGAAACCGGTCTGCTTGGTGCGCCAGCGGATCTTCGCCAGGCCGGTCAGATCCATGTAGCTATTCCGGTTTCGAAGCGCGAGCGCGCACGGCGTCATGCATGGTCCCGTGAAAATAAATGTCGGGTCGTCTTTCGGTGACGCACGCTGGATTTCCCAAATGCCGGTGTCCGGATCGATGCCCTGTTTGGTTTCGCCGTAGATTTTGAGCTCGATATTCGGAGTCTGGATCGACTCCTGTACAACCGGATGCTCGGGAGTGTTCGCCGGAACGTGCTTCCAGTCTTCCCGCAGGAAGATAGGCGGGCGGTGGTCTTCGGGCACGTAGCGCGGTGCTCGTTGTGCCTGCTGTGGCTGCTGCGCGGGAGTCTGCGCATACGCCCCGCAAGCGAACCCCGACAATACTGCGCAGATGGCCGATGTATTCTTGATGCGACGAAGCATATCAACTCCCCCTAGGCACTTCACGGTGCACAGCTGGCCGAAACCGGCTCCAGCGAAAGAACAAAGATGCGGTCCCCGCTCGCGGACCGCGTGAGCGGACCCTTCGCGAATACCTTCTGACCCTTATAAGACTCCGGACGAAAACCTGGTTTAAAGTCGTCCAGGTTGGACAATCTGAATTTCTGCGTGCCCAGCGGCTTCTCCGCTGCGGCCTTCGACTCCGCCGGAGTAATTTCCTCGGTATTTCTGGATCGCGAAAGATCACCGGCATTGGTCAGCATCCATGTGTCACCGGCGCCGGGCGTAAAGCAGCCGACCACCTGGACCGAGGCGTTTGTGGGCAGGGGTCGCGGCCCCTCTTTTCCCACCAGTTGCGTATGCGCGAGCGCATCCTGCGTCAGTTCGTTGGCTCCGGCCGGATACTCATTCACTTTGAGGATGTAGGCGATGATGTCCACGTAGATATTCGCGCTGAGAGATCCCGGTTCTCCCAGAGGCCGCCGCGGCATTCGGGTCCGCATGTGGTTGAACACCGGCTCCAGGGAATCGTCTCGCCACGTCTCCAGGAAATGGTCGCCTCTGAGCGGAAGAGCCTCCGGTCCTCCATCGAGAGTAGGCTTGTGGCAACCGCCGCAATTGGCATCGTAGGCTTGCATGCCGCGATTCGCCTGTGCTTCGGAATAGACGCCGTCGAGAACGGTGCGGCGCTTTTCCTGGCCTGCGGCCAGGGTCGAGAAGAGTCCAGCGGCAACCAGCCCGAGAGTGAGAGAGCGTGTCATCGGGTGCAATCGGCAGCGATGCTGCCCGCCGAGAGAACATTGATGCGGGTCGCGCTGGCTCGCCGGCCCAGAACGCCCTTGACCATCACCTTGTGGCCTTGATTCGCCTCGGCTGCAAACGCAGGACCGAGATCTGCCAGATTCGGCAATTCGAAGGTCTGAGTACCCAATGCTTTGCTGGTGGAGGCCGCCAATTCCGCCGCAGTCGTCTCGTTTGCTGTGTGAACCCTCGCTGGATCACCGGCGCGCGTAAGCGTCCAACCACGGCTGCCATCCTGGGCCAGGCAGCCGACCACCTTTACCAGGGAATTCACGGGCAACGGCTTAGGCCCGCCGCTGGCTACGAGCAGCGTAAAAGGGATGGTCTCTGCCGTTAACTCCTGACTGCCCGGCGGAATGTGGTTTTCGCTCAGCAGATACGCCAGTACGTCTACATACTGTTTGGGCTCCAGTTTCCCGGGAGTGTCCTGCGGCATCTTTTCTCTGATGAAACCGTACAAGCTATCGAGCGTATCTTCGCGCCAGCGGTCGATAAAGGGATCGCCCGTGAGCGGAGGCCCATCGACGTCGGCTCCTTCGTGGCACTTGGCGCATTTCGCCCCGAACACGGCCTCGCCGCGCGAAGCTTGCGCGGCTGTGAATACGCCGCTCCATACGCTCTTCGCACTTTGAGCAAGCAACACGTGAGGCGCGAGCCCGCAAAGGAAAACCAACGCGATCCTATTTCTTGTCTGCATCCCGATTCGTGTCGCAATTTTCGCCGAGCGATTTCAGAGCCGTTACGTTAATTCGATCGCCCTTGGGCTGCCTCACCAGAATGCCCTTGGCAATGGCCTTGAATCCGAGCACCCCTTCGGTGGTAAAACCGGGCAGGTCGCTGAGATTCTCCAGGCGGAATACCTGGCTGCCATAGCTTACGGTCCTGGCTGCCTTCAATTCTTCCGCGGTAAGCTGAAACCCGTCCAGAGTGCGGGCCGGCTCACTGGAGGCCGCGACGAAAAAACCATTTCCGGAGTCCTCCATCAGGCACCCGACGACACTCACCTGCGCGCTACTGGGCAGTGGCTTAGGTCCATCCGGCGCGACCATCAGCGTTACCGGCAGGATCGCGGACGTCAGCTCGCGGGGTCCGGGAGGAATCCCGTTGGCCTGCAAAAGGTACGCGGAGATATCCATGTAGGTATTTTCCGGGAGTCCCCTGGGATTTCCCAAGGGCATTTCGTTTCGTATAAATTCGACCAGGACGTTCAACGTGAATTCGCGCCAGCGGTCGAGAAAGAGAGCGCCCTGGAGCGGAGGTCCTGAGAAACCCGAGAGATCGGCGCGATGGCAACTGGCGCAGCTGGCTTCGTAGCTGGCCTTCCCCCGCGCCGCTTGGGCGCTGGTGTAGACGCCGTCGAGCACCGTCTGGATACGCGGAACGCCCGGTTGCGCAAACCCGCAGGCGGCTCCGAGGAGAAACAAGGAGGATCTGGAAACGAGGCGCAGCCCGTGCAAAATCATGCTGGCGTCCAGGGGCAGGCGGATCCAAAACATGCCGAATCCGGCCCGGGTTCCAAGAGGCCTAAGCAACATCTTTCTTAGAATACGTACTTGAGCGCTAGCTGCACAATGCGCTGATCCCCAGCGCCGAGGCCGTTGGTTCCGCTGATGTCGCTCTGGATCTTCCCGAATGAAGGACTGTTGAGTGCCGACACGGGTGTGGAGGGATTCAGCGTGTTGGGCAAATTGAAGGCCTCGCCCCGGATCTGGATCGATTGCGCTTCCCGAACCCTAAACGTCCTGGTAACAGAAACATCGAACTGAAATACGCCGGGACCTCTCATGTTGTTAGCCCCCAGGTTTCCATACGTTCCGGCAGCCGGGGAACCAAATGCTGACGCGTTCAACCAACCATCGACACCCGGTTTTGCCGTGTACGGATTGGGGTTGGTCAGATTCGGCCGCTGTCCGCCCTCCGCATTGAGCGCGTTGTCGACACCTGTCGTGACGGTAAAGAATTGAGCCGACTTCAATTTCATGATGGGAGAGATTTGCCAGTCGCTTGCAACCCACCCTAGAGCCCGCTGGTTAAAATTTGGCGTTTGTAAGACAGCAGACAGGTTGAATACGTGTTTTTGATCGGACCCCGCGCAGTTGCTACGGTCGTTCCGCCGGTTTCCGGGCGTCACGGCGGATGTGCCATTGTTGCCTGGGAACGCGTTCCACAGATCGCTGATGCAATGCGACCAGGTGTAGTTGGCCAGCACGCTGGCGCCTTTGCTCATGCGCTTCTGAGCTGAAAGAAACAGGGCATTATAGGTTCCCGTGCCTCCGTCATCCAGTGTGCCGATGCTGGCGTAAGACTTCCCTTGAGCCGGATTGAGAACATTCAAAAGACGGCGCGAGTTAACGTTACCCGTAGTGGAGCAAGCACTCGTGCCGCACAATCCAGGAATAAAGATCGCGGGATTCGCTTGGGCTGCGGTAATGAGATGCGTGGTTTTGTTACCGATGTAGTTCGCAGTGAACAACCAGTCTGCTCCAACTTGCCGCTGGATGCTGAGATTCCACTGATCGAGCATTGTGGGCCGCCAGT
>DATIRX010000205.1:0-14123 GCA_035469225.1 Bryobacteraceae bacterium | reverse complement strand
GGTGCTCTGAACCTGCTCGGGCGACATGTAGCTGGGGGTGCCCATCATGGTGCCGGACAGGGTCATCTGCTGGGACATGATCTTGGCGACGCCGAAATCGGTGATCTTGGCGGTGCCGTCCTCATGGATCATGATGTTGGCTGGCTTAATATCGCGATGGACGATGCCCTTCTTGTGGGCGTAATCGAGCGCGGCGGCGGTTTGACGGAAAATGCTGAGCAGGGTCTCCTTATCCGGAGTCTGCTCCACCCGGAGCATCTTCTCGAGCGGCGGCCCGTTGACGAACTCCATGAAGATGTAGGCCATGCCGTCCAGTTCCGCGATGTCGTAGATGGTGACGATATTGGGGTGCGAAAGAATTCCGGCGGACTGGGCTTCGCGAAACAGGCGTTCCCGGAGACGGGTCCGCTCAGTCTCATCCGTCAGGTCCTGGAGGCGGATGCTCTTGATGGCGATGGTGCGGCCGATGGCCGGATCCAGGGCCTGGTAAACAATTCCCATGGCGCCCCGGCCCAATTCCGAGACGATCTGGTAGCGGCCAAGCTGTTGCACTTATTTCGATTCTATCGTCGATTCCGGCAACGCGTCGGGTACAATCTTGGAGGAGGATATTTTCATGAGCATAGCTCAATCTTTGCTGCCGGAATTCGACCACGAGATGGCGAGCACGCGCAAGATGCTGGAACGCATTCCCGAGAACAAGCTGGACTACAAGCCCGATCCAAAGTCGATGTCCATGAGCCAATTGGCGAGCCACGTGGTGGAGATGTGCGGATGGTTCGGATCGATGATGGAAGGTACCGAGCTCGATATTCCGCCAGATTTCAAGCCCTTTCAGGCTACTTCCAGGAAGCAGCTTCTGGATAGGTTCGACCAGAACGTGGCGTCCACCCGCGCGGCCCTGGCAGCGGCGGGGGATCAGGCGCTCATGCAGGACTGGTCGCTGAAGTTTTCCGGGAACACGATGTTTACCATGCCCCGGATCGCCTGCTACCGGAGCATGATCATGAACCACGTGATCCATCATCGGGCGCAGCTGAGCGTGTATTATCGCCTGAACGGCGTGCCGGTTCCGGGAATGTATGGCCCGTCGGCGGACGAAGCGATCCCGGCAACCGCGGGTCACTGAGCGCGGTAGACTGGAGTGCAGGAGATAGTATGACGAAACTCCTGCAAATCGCAGTCTTTATTTCCGTAGTTCCCGTGCTCGCCTTCGGCCAGCGCGGAGGCTCCCGCGGCGGCGGAGGAGGCGGTGTGCGTTCGGGTGGAGGAGTACGCGGCGGCGGGGGAAGCGTGAACCGCGGTGGCGGCTCATTCGGCGGCGGGGGTATTTCCCGCGGCGGTGGTCCGGTTATCCGAGGCGGAAACTTCGGCGGCGGTTTCGGACGAGTGGGCTCGATCGGCTCTTTCCGCGGGAACACTATCGTACGGGGAGGCACGCGCTTTTACGGCGGACGCTTCTATTACCCGAACAGCTACTACTATCCAAGCTTCTATCTGGGTTATGGATACGGCGGCTATCCGTATTACGATCCGTATTACTACAACTCGTACTATGCAGCGCCCTACTACAGCCAGCCGTACTACTACGACCCGGCTCCGTACGACGGAACCATCGGGTATGTCCAGCCGGCGCAGGCGCCGACCGTCATCAACCAGTCCATCGGAACGCCGGCGCCGGCAACGAACTCCGGCTCGTTCTATCGCGCGGCGGATTATTATCTGATCGCGTTTAACGATCACACCATTCAGGCAGCGATTTCCTATCGAGTGGAAGGCGACCAGATTTTTTACACGACTCGCGAGCATGAAGAGCGAAGCGCTCCGCTGGCGAACGTGGACCGGATGTTCAGCGAGCAGATCAATCGCGACCGGCGGGTGGAGTTCAGGCTGCCGTAGCTCGATTCGCCGGCTTAAACGCCGGCGCTACATACATGTTTAAAACTCTTTTTGGCTCGGCTCCGAGCAAGGAACCAAGTCTACTCGAACGCCTGAAGGCGGGTGTCCAGAAGACCCGCGCAGGGCTGCTGGAGAAGCTGGAAGACGCCGTCAGCGGGCGGAAGGAAATCAGCACAGAAGTTCTGGAAGAGCTGGAGTATGCGCTCATCACGGCCGACATCGGCGCCAAGACCACGGCGGAGATCCTGGAGCGCATTCGCGAACGGGTGGCGCGCCACCTGGTGGGCGATGCCGGCGAACTGAAAGGCCTGATCCGGCAATACCTGCTGGAAGTTCTGGAAGCCACCGAACGCCCGCTTCCGCAGGTGGCCGAACCGCCCGCGGTGATCATGGTGGTGGGCGTGAACGGCGCGGGCAAGACCACTTCGATCGGAAAGCTGACGCGGCGTCTGCAATCGGAAGGACGCAGCGTTTTGCTGTGCGCGGCCGACACGTTTCGTGCCGCCGCCATCGAGCAGCTGGAAGTGTGGGCGCAGCGTACCGGCGCGGACTTGATCCGCCAGCAGCCCGGATCGGATCCGAGCGCCGTGATGTTCGATGCGCTCCAAGCCGGCAAGGCCCGCAAAGCGGACTACGTGATCGTGGATACGGCGGGCCGGCTGCACACCAAGACCAACCTGATGGCCGAGATCGAGAAAATGCGGCGGACGGCTGCGCGCGTGATTCCCGGCGCCCCGCACGAAGTGCTGCTGGTGATTGAAGCCACCACCGGGCAGAACGGGCTGGAACAGGCGCGCAAGTTCACGGAATCCGCCGAGGTCACGGGCATCATCCTCACCAAGCTGGACGGCACGGCCAAGGGCGGCGTGGTGGTGGCGATATCGCGCGAGCTGGGCCTGCCGATCCGGTATGTGGGCGTCGGCGAGCAACTGGACGACCTGCTGCCGTTTGAGCCCGCCAACTTCGTGGCATCCTTATTCGATTAGGTTCACATGAAGCATCTCGAAGAGGCCCTGGATCTGGCCGAGCGCGGATGGGGAGCGACCTCACCCAATCCCGCGGTGGGCGCAGTGGTGGTGCGGGACGGCGAAGTGGTCGGTCGCGGGTTCCACACCTGGTCCGGCCTGAAGCACGCCGAGGTGCTGGCGCTGGAGGATGCCCGCGAGCGGGCCCGCGGAGCGACGCTGTACGTCACGCTGGAACCGTGCGCGCACCATGGCCGTACTCCTCCGTGCATCGACGCGATTCTGGCGGCGGGGGTACGTAAAGTCGTCGCGCCGATGGAGGATCCCAATCCGCAGACCAAAGGGCGGGGATTTACGCGTCTGCGTGACGCCGGCGTGGAGGTGGAACTGGTGCCTTCCTTCGCATCGAGGGCCGCGGAGATCAACGAGGCGTTCATTCACTTCATGCGAACGGGGCGGCCGCTGGTGACGCTGAAAGCGGCGCTGACGCTGGATGGGAAGATCGCCGCGCCGGAGGACGGCACTCCTGGATATACACCCGGGTGGATCACCAGCGAAACAGCCCGCCGGCACGTGCAGACGCTGCGGCACCGATCGGACGCGATTCTCACCGGCATCGGGACCGTGCTGGCGGACGATTGCAGGCTCACGGACCGATCCGGGCTGGAACGGAGCCGTCCGCTGCTGCGGATTGTGCTCGATTCGCTGCTGCGGCTTCCCTCGGAATCGTGGCTGGCGACGTCGTGTGAGAACGACGTGATGGTAGTGACCACCTCCGCGGCATCCTGGGACCGGCGGCGGCGCCTGGAAAGTCTGGGCGTGCGGGTGGAAGTACTGGAGCAATCCGACGGGCGCGCGAGCCTGGAAGGCCTGGTGGAACTGCTGGCGCGCGAAAAATACCTGTCGCTCATGATTGAAGCCGGAAGCCGGGTGAACTGGAGTGCTCTGGAGTCCGGCGTCGCGGATAAAGTGTATTTCTATTACGCTCCCAAGATTCTGGGCGGCACGCAGTCGCTTCCCGTGGCCGGAGGAGCGGGACGGCGCAGGCGGAAAGACGCCATCCAGTTCCGGGACGTAAAGCTGCATGCGATCGCCCAGGACGAGTTTTCCGTCGAGGCGTGGGTGGAGCGCGACGACTGATGTTCACCGGCATCGTGGAAGAGCTGGGTACGGTGGTCACGGGCGGAACGCGTTTGGATGTGAAATGCGCGCTGGTGCGTTCCGATCTCTCGGTCGGGGCGAGTATCGCCGTGAACGGGGTATGCCTCACGGCCGCGGCTCTCACCGAGACGGGCTTCCTCGCCGACCTGGCGCCGGAGACGCTTTCGCGCAGCAATCTGGGCGATCTGGTTACGGGCTCGCGCGTGAATCTGGAGCGGCCGGTGACGCCGGCAACCAGACTGTCCGGCCACATCGTGCAGGGGCACGTGGATGCAACCGGCGAAGTGTCCGCTCTCGATCCTTTGGGAGACGGCAACTGGTGGCTGAAGGTGCGTGTTCCGAAATCGCTGGATCGGTATGTGGTGGAGAAGGGATCGATTACGCTGGATGGCATCAGTCTGACGATCGCGGCGATCGACGGGGACGTGATCGGCGTCACCATCATTCCGCACACGTTCGCGAACACCACCATCGGCCAGGCGCGAGTCGGATCGCGGCTGAACATCGAAGTAGACGTGCTGGCGAAGCACGTCGAGAAGCTGCTGGCACGCGGATAGCCGATGGAGCCGACACGCCTGCTGGCGGAAACAGCGATTCAGCTGAAGCCGGGACGTGCTTTGGATCTGGCCTGCGGGTCCGGCCGCAATGCGGTGTGGCTGGCGGATCACGGCTGGCAGGTGACGGCGGTGGATCGCTCGCCCATATCGATCCCCGCGGTGGACACGCACGTGGCGGATCTTGAAAAACACGAATACGCGATCGAGCCTGCGGCGTGGGATCTAATCGTGGTGTCTTACTACCTGCAGCGCGATCTCTTCGAGCCCGTCAAGCGCGGCCTGAAGCCGGGCGGCGTGGCGCTGGTGATCGTTCATATGTTCGAGCCGGGACACGAACAGTCGCGCTTCAGCGTCGAGCCGGGCGAACTGGCGAAATACTTCGAAGGCTGGGAAATCCTGCACTACCGCGAGGGAGCGCCGAACGACCCGCAGCACAAGCGCGCGGTGGCGGAGATTGTGGCAAGACGGCCGGCTGGAAAGCCGGCCCCACTTAAAACCAGCGCGACATGATCACCTTCTGCTCGGTGTAGAAGGAGACAGCATCCTTGCCATGTGCGTGCAGATCGCCGAAGAAGGAGTTCTTCCAGCCGGCGAACGGGAAGAATGCCATGGGCGCGGCGACGCCAATGTTTACTCCCACCATTCCGGCTTCGATACGCGACGAATACTCGCGCGCGGACTTGCCGCTGGCAGTGAATATCGAAGTCGCGTTGCCGAAGGGCGAGCGATTTACCAACTCGATCGCGTCGTTGAGGGTCGCCACGCGCATGACCGCGAGCACCGGACCGAAAATCTCCTCGCGCGCGATGGTCATCTTGGGCGTGACGCCATCAAAGATCGTGGGTCCCACGAAACGCCCCGAGCCGTTCCGGCCGTCGCACAGCGGAACCGCTCCCTCCGCGATGCCTTTATCGATGTAGCCGCGGACGCGCTGCGCATGCTCGGCGGTGATGAGCGAAGCCATCTCAAAACCGGATTTCGTCTGCTTCACGAGCAAATCGAGCAATGGACCTGCGGCATCGCCGACCGGAACCAGCACGCTGTTCGCTAGACATCGCTGGCCGGCGGCGCCGAAGGCCGAGGCGATGATCCCCTCGACCGTTTTGGGCATATCGGCATCGGGCATCACGACGATGTGATTCTTGGCGCCACCCAGGGCCTGCACACGCTTCCCTTCGGCGGCAGCGGTGGCGTAAATGTATTTGGCGACGGGCGTGGAACCGACGAAAGAGATCGCCCGGATCAGGGGATGGTGGAGCAGAGCATCCACGGCGGTCTTCTCGCCATGAATGAGATGCATGAGGCCGGGAGGAAGGCCGGCCTGGTTCAGTAGCTCGACCGCGCGGACGGCTGTCAGCGGGACCTTCTCGGAAGGTTTCAGAATAAATGCGTTCCCGCAGGCGAGGGCGAAGGGAAACATCCACATGGGCACCATCGCGGGAAAATTGAAGGGCGTAATGCCGGCGCAGACGCCGATGGGTTGCCGGATGGTCCTGCAGTCGATGCCCGAGGCGACGTCATTGAGCGAATCGCCCATCATCAGACTGGGCATACCGCAAGCCACTTCCACCATCTGGATCCCGCGGCGGACCTCAGCCTTGGCGTCGTCGAGCAATTTGCCGTTCTCGTCGCTCAGGATCTGCGCCAATTCCGACCAGTGCTGCTCGAGGAGCGCCTTATACCGGTACAGGAGCTGCACGCGATCGACGACGGGGACTTCGCGCCAGTCGAGATAGGCCTGATGCGCGGATCGGGCCGCGCGGTCCACATCCGTCGCGGAGGCATATTGGATTTCTGCGGTTACCATGCGATGAGAGCCTCTTCGAATAGCTTCGTTAATTCTTCGGGTCCGGCGGGGCGCGGCGATAGCTTGGTGACGCGATGCTGGGGCAGCGTGCCTTCCACCAGCGCGGGAATGTCGGAGGAGGTGTAGCCGATTTCGCGCAGGCCGTTGGGAGTTTTGAGCCGCTGCATGAACCAGGTGATGCGCTCCGAAAGAATTCGTCCGGCATCGGCAGCCTGGCAGCGGGAAACATCCACACCCAGAGCTTCGGCCGCCTGCAGATGGCGCTGGGGGCTGGCTTGCGCGGTGTAGCGAAATACCGCCGGCGCGTTCAGGATCACGGAAAATCCGTGCGGGACCAACGGGTGACCGGCCTCATAACCGGGTGCACAGTAACTCTTAACGTTGCCTGAAACCGGATACGACATGCCGTGCGGGAGATGCACACCCGCGTTGCCGAATCCGACGCCGGCGTAGGAAGCCGCCAGCAGCATGCTGGCGCGCGCTTCATCATCGCCCGGATCCTCGACCGCGCGGATCAGATACCCGGCGACCATGCGAAGCGCCTGCAGCGACCAAACATCGCTGATGGGATTGGATCCCTGATAGGCGGGGCGCAGCAGAGGACGATCGGGACGAGGCCGGCCGGAGAAGGGAAGCGCGGTGAAGGATTCCACCGCGTGGCTGAGGATATCGAGGCCGCTCGAAGCCGCTACCTGCGGCGGCATGGTGCGCGTGTTCTCCGGATCGAGAAGCCCGAGGGTGGGCTTGAGCCGGCGGCTGGCGATTCCGGTCTTGGCGTGCATCCGGATGAGGTCGAAGATGGTGACCCCGGTGGTTTCGCTGCCCGTGCCGGCGGTGGTGGGAATCGCAAACAGCGGCTTCAGCGGGCCGGGGACCGGCAGGCCCTTGCCGATGGGCGTGTTGACGTAGTCCAGGAAATCCGCCGGCGGATAGGTGGTGTACAGGTTCACTGCCTTCGCGGTATCGATGGTCGATCCGCCGCCCACGGCGACGATGGCGTCGAAGTTGTCGAGATTCGCAAAGGCGATCGCGTCCAGGAAAGATTCGTCGGTTGGTTCGACGCGGACCCGGTCATATACAGTGGCCTGGATGCGATTCTGCTCCAGCGATTCGAGCACGATTTGAACGGGAGAAAGACCCCGTAGGACGTGATCGGTGACCACCAGTACTCTGCGCGCGCCGATGTCAGCCAGATCCATTCCCACTTCGCGGGTGACTCCGGGGCCGAACCGGATGCTGGAAGCGGCCATTTCGAAAGCGGCTTCGTGCGGCATTCTATCCAGAAGCGGTCGCAGTAACCGTCACCGTCGAACTCCGCTCAACACTGCGTGCCCGTCGCGCGGCGGGACTCAGCACGCGATTCCACCACATGATCGCGCCGGTTACGAATAGAACTACCGGAAGCAGGCCCAGAACCACCCACAGAGCTTTGGTCTTCCAGCCGGCGAAGTTTCCGAAATGGAGGTAATAGATCCAGCGGATAAAATTGTCACCGGCGCTGCGGCGGATCGGCTGGCGGCGGCCCTTCCCGGAGTTGAAGGACTTGGCTTGAGATGGCGCCTGGGGCGGGGGAGTTTTCGCTTCCTCGGCCAGCAGGGAGGCCGCCGGGGACGCCGGAGCGAGAGTCACCTCCTCCGGCAGCGCGTACTGGATCAGCGTCGAATAGTGATTGATGACTTTCTGGAAAGGCAAAGGAAACCCGAGGTACACGCCCGTGATGGACCACATGAAGATCAGCGCGAAAGACCAGAAACCGATGGCGCTATGCAGGTCCCAATTCAGGCGCTTCCAGTTGGAGCGCAGATCGATCGCCAGGCTGCGCCGCCAGCTCTTGCTGCCGGGCCACCAGATGATTGCACCGCTGATGCACAGCAGCGTGAGGAAGATTGCGCCGACGCCGTTCACTTTACGGCCGGTGTCGCCATACAGAAGATCGGTGTGGAGCTTGGCCAGCCACGCCTCCACGCGGATGGACCGCGGCACGGAATCGCCCAGATCGGCGCCCGTATACGGATCAAAGAGCCGCTGGATGCGTTCCTTGCCGCGCTCCAGCCAGACTTCCGTTGCGGTGGTAGGCTGTTTGCCTTCGAACACAAAGCTGAGAGAGCTGGTCGGATACTTTTCGCGAATGATCTTCTTCAGGTCTTCGGCCGGGAGTTTGGCGCCGCGCACCTCGACTTTTCTCGCGCCAGCCCCGGCGGACTGATAAATCTCATTGCGGAACACGATCGCGCTGCCGGTGACGCTGATCAGAAGGACGTACAGGCCGGTGCCGATTCCGGTCCACAGATGGATCTGGAAGAGCGCACGGCGGAGCCACACGCCTTGCGGCCTGCGGAGCCACCGTTGCCAGAGATTCAGGTCTTCCGTCGCCACGTCGTCCCGCTATTTTCGCGCAACCGGAGGCTGAAAGCCAGGGCCCCGGCAGGAGCCCGCTATAATAGCGAAATCCATGATCATCGACCCTGCCAGCAAAGATCCGTTTGACGTGTACCGGCTGTTATCGGGCTCCGTTCTTCCCCGTCCGATCGCGTTCGTTTCCACGCTGAGCGCCCAGGGAGTGCGCAACCTGGCGCCCTTCAGTTTCTTCACGGTCATCAGCGCGAACCCGCCGGTGATCTGCTTTTGTCCCATGATCCGCGGCGGCGAGCGGCCCAAGAAAGACACCCTGATGAACATCGAAGCGACGGGCGAATTCGTGGTCAATATCGTCAGTGAGGATTTCGCGGAGAAAATGAATCTCTGTTCGGGTGAATACCCGCCGGAGGTCGATGAATTCGAGCTCTCCGGCCTGACGCCGGTCCCCAGCGACCTGGTGAAGCCGGCGCGCGTCAAGGAAGCTCGCGTGAACATGGAGTGCAAGCTCCACCAGATTGTGCACGTCAGCCCGAAGCTGCTGGGGGGCAGCCTGGTGATGGGCGAGGTTGTGCGGTTTCACGTGCAGGATTCGATGATCAACCAGATTTGCGAGATCGACGCAGACCAGCTGAACGCCATCGGGCGCATGGCGGGCCCGGTGTACGTACGCACAAAGGATCGCTTCGAAATGGTGCGTCCGGCGTAGGAAGGATCTAGTGCAGTTCGGCGCGGACGATTCTGGCGCCGTCCGCCATGGCCTTCATCTTGCCGAACGCGACCTGGCGGGGCAGATACTTCAAGCCGCAGTCGGGAGCGATGATCAATCGCTCGGGGCTGATAAACGGCAGCGCGCGGCGAATCCGCTCCGCGACGATCTGGGGCGTCTCGATTTCGTGCGTCGATAAGTCGAGCACGCCGAGGAGGACGGTTTTCGACGGCAGTTTTTGCAGCACCGAGCAATCCAGCTTGGACTGCGCGGTTTCGATGGAGACCTGCTGCACGGTGGTCTGCTCCAGCTCGGGAAGAAACGAGTATCCCTCGGGTCGCCCCGCGACCAGAGCGGCATAGCCGAAACAAATGTGGACGACCGTGGTTCCCTTGACTCCGTCGAGCGCGCGATTGAGCGCGGCGACACCATACTCGCGAGCTTTGTCGGGCGAGGACTGCATCCAGGGCTCGTCGATCTGCACGAAGTCAGCGCCGGCCGCGAACAGATCCTTGATTTCTTCGTTCACGGCGGCGGCGTAGGCCAGCGCCACCGTTTTCTCATCTTTGTAGAATTCGTCCACGGCCTGCTGGGTCATGGTGAAGGGACCGGGCACCGTGATCTTAATCTTCCGGTCCGTATTGGCCCGCAAGAACTGGATGTCGCGCACCTGGACGGCGTGCTTCCGCCGGATCTTGCCGGTAATGCGCGGGACCAGAACCTCTTTGCCGCTGCGGCTGATGATCTTTCCTGGGTTATCCAGGTCCAGACCTTCGAGCGCGGTGGCGAAACGGTTGGAATAGCTCTCGCGGCGCATTTCGCCGTCGGTGAGAATGTCCAGGCCGGCTCGTTCCTGATCGCGGATGGCCAGCAGCGTGGCGTCATCCTGGGCCTGCTCCAGCCATTCGAGCGGCACGCGCCAGAGATCGGCAGCGCGGACGCGCGGCGGCATTTGCTTGCCGAGTTTGTCGCGGTTAATCAGCCAGTCCGGTTGTGCGTAGGATCCCACCAGAGTGGTGGGGAGCAGAGTTGTAGGTTGTGACAATCTAATATCTTACGAGATTACGACCGAAATTACGACTTGATCATGCGGCCGTCGCCCAGCTTAACCAGCGAGCTGAGCATGGCGGGAGCGCCGCTCTTGGCGGCTCCGCCGGTGCACGAGATCACGTCGCCTTCTTTAACGGTATTGCGGGACCAGCCATACGACTTCAGGTGGTTGAGGCTCATCATCTCGACTTCCCACTCCACCACTTTTCCATCCTCGCCTTTGACTTCGAGGTAGATATAGGCGTGCGGATTGGTCCACTCGAAGCGCTTGACGGTTCCCGTAACGGTGGTGGGATTCGCCATATTGTACATGGTGGTGGAATGGTGCGCGGAGATCGGAGTGGTTGCCACCAGCAAACCGAGCATCAAGCCCAACGCCGTCAATCGAGATTTCATGCGATCAATTCTCCCTCAAATCCACTTCAAGTCTATGGTACCAAGCCGGACTACTGCTTGGCGGCTCCTGGGGCGGGCTGCGGGCCGCGCTCCGTCATGGTCAGTCCGTCCGGAAACGTGACCGAAACAAACTGCCCTCCGATGTCGCCACTGACCATGGGGTGCACGCCCATCTTCACCTTATCGCCCGGCTTGAGCATGGTTGACTTCCAGCCGGCGCGCGCCAGAATGCCAGGAGCGGTCATCTCCAGGTTCCACAGTTCGGCGACGCCCTTATCGTTGACTACTTCCAGTTCGATCCAGGAATGGGGATTAGCCCACTTGAACTGCTTGACGGTACCGGTGATGGTGATGGTCTTGGTGCGATCGAACCCATTCATCGAGTGGTGCGCCCAAGCCGAGCTCGCTCCCAGCCCCAGGATGCAGATCGACGCAATCAGTGAATCTTTCATAGGTCTTCTCCCGCTAGCGGACATTGTTCGCCCCTTTAGTGCTCGGCATGTGCTCGTTCAGGTCGGGCAGGCAAGATGCCTCGGTGATATCGGTGTCGTCCATCCGTCGGAAGCGTTTGGTCCATTTCCACTCGCCAATCCAGCTCTTGGGGTCGGTGGCGGTGTATTCGACCTCGAAATTGGCTCCCTTGTCGATCATACGGATGCGCTCGATCATACGGAACGCGTCGGTCAGCGGAATCCCGCTGTCGAGCCAGTGATGATCGTCGACGAAGTTGCGGGTATCCACCACCAGCGCGTCGCCTTCCCAGTGTCCGATGGATTCGCCGTTGAAGCTGCGCACCACCACGTCCGGATCGGTGTGCGAACGGCCGTCCAGGTAGATGAGGCGCACGCTGTTCATAAAGCCGCTGACCATCATGATCAGAGTGGGCGTCTGCACCATGGCGATGGGCCACACCCGCGTCATGATCACCGGCAGGCCGGCGGGCCAGCATGCTCCGATGTCGTCGTGATACGTCTTGCCTTCGGCTGCGGCCTTTCGTGCGGCGTCGTAGTGAGCCTGCGCGAAGGGCGTCAGCTTAAAGCCCTCCGGAGGAGAGAATCGGAAGCTGTTGTTCTGGCCTCCGCCATGCTGCCAGGTTCCAGTGAGATCGAACGGAGCCTTGGGGCGGTTCTTGGCGATGTTGGCGGGAGCCAGCGCGCCCAGCTGGGGCGGCGGAGGCGCCTGGGCGAACACGCTCACAGCGGCCGCCAAAAGAATCGGAACTAGCTTGTGCATCATCGGTCTTTCACTTTCATCCTGACCACGCCATTCTCATCGATAAATTCACGATTGTTATCGCAGACAAACTCGACCATTTCATAATCCGGGAGGCGCTGATAGGCCAGCGTATAGACCATGGGTTTTTCGAGAACCACCGGATCCTCAATCGTAATCTGATCATGCAGGACATCCGGGGAGACCAGCTTCAGCCGTTCGGTCACACGCATCTGCTCGCTATGCGGCATGCCGCGGTAACCATTGACCGAGGTCTTGATGCCGACCGTATCCACCACCAGCGTGTCACCCTCCCAGCGGCCGACCGAACGCCCGTAATAACCGGGCGGCACGTCTTCGATGGGCGCCTGGGGCCGGTCGAGATACACGCGGCGTACTTCGCTGAAGGCTTCCGAGATGATGGTCACCTGCCTGGGAGTCTGAATGATTTCGACGGGGTACACCGCCACGGACATCATGGTGGGCACGCCGTAGGGTATGCATTGGACGCCGCTATTGGCCAGTTGCTCGCCGCGCTGGTTGGCTTCCGCTTCCTTCGCGCGCCGCGCTTCATACGGTTTGGCATATTCCGGCTTCAGAACCAGCTGTCCGGCCGGCGGCGCCGCGAACTTGGCGTTGGGACCCTTGCCGCCCTTGAAGGTGCCCCAAACACCCGTCAGGTCCGGAGTCCTGGCAGACTGTGCCCATGCGAACGGAAGAAGCGTAGCCAGGGCGAGCATGCCGTAAAAAAGTTTTTTGAAATCCATGGGCCTAGCCGGTTATTTCTGCGGACCGCGTCCAGGGCCGTTTCCTAATACTTTTCCAGTGGGCAGAGTGGCCGTGTTCAGAAATCCGCCGGGGCGCCCGTCCTTAAGCGGGTTGATGACCAGCGTGGTTTTGTCGCCCTTCCTTAAGCTGCTGAACTTCCAGCCGCTCTGCTGCAGAATGCTGGGGCTGCCCATCTCAATGCTCCAGTGCTTTACGGCGCCGCTCTCATCCGGGGCGTCGATCTCGATATAAGAGTGCGGATTGGTCCACTCAAACGAGGTCACGGTCCCGGTGATCGTGATTTGCTTGGAGGCGTCGAACATGGTGAAGGAGTGGTGCGCCAAAGCCTGAATTGCCAGCAGCGTCGCCATCGCTAAGACGTTGAGCAGTCTGGATTTCATGGTTTTAGATCTTATCACAGCAGTCACCTGTATGCAATACCTCGCGAAGCCAGAATCACGCCCGCCCAGAGCATCAGGGACAGGGCCATGGCCAGGCGAGCGCGTCGTTCCGGAAGGAAGGCCACCCCGCCGATCAAAATCAGCAAAAGCATCTTCGCACGGAAGAATTCGCTGTAATACAGCCGCAAAGGCTGCGACCAGAACAGCAGAAATCCAGTGCAGACAAGAATCGCGAACCCCATCCAGCGGAAGCGCCGGAGCTGCGCGTCCCGGACCAATACCGCGCCGCCGAACCAGGCGATCGCCAGAACATGCATCGCTCCGATGATGGGAACGGTCCAGGTAGACTGGCTGAGATCCAGGCGCAAGGGCGTGTCCTGCAGCAGGCGCGCGAGAGCAAGCAGAGGGTTAGTCACGTCGGTTAGACATCGAAATCGGCGATGGCCCGGGCGGCCAGGACTACGCAGGTCCACAGCACCAGCGAAAGGACAGCCGTGATGCGCGTCCCTGACCGCCTCAGCGTAAAGTGCGCGGCGAGCGCGACGAGCAAAATCGCGAGCTTAAGCTGAAACGCGGGGTTGTGCAAGTAACGTGCGGCATCGGAGAAAAACATCGCGGCTCCCGTGGCCAGCATGACGGCGAGCCCGGTATGGGTCCAGCGAGTAAGCGGTCCGGCGTAAGGGATTGCCCCCAGCGTGTGGAGGTCGGCGAGAACGATCGTTCCGACGAACGCCGCCAGACCCATGACATGGATCGATTCAATGACCGGGAACAGCCAGGAGTTCTCGAAGGTCATTTCGATGCGATGCGCGCGGCGACGTAGCCATCCGGGCGAACCAGAAC
>DATIRX010000204.1:0-12533 GCA_035469225.1 Bryobacteraceae bacterium | reverse complement strand
TGTCAAGGTTCGGTTTCGAATACGACTCGCTACCTCTGCACTGCGCCGCCTTAGCCGGCCGGCTAAAGCCCCTGCGCCGCCTGATGCCCTGGATTTCCACAGGGCCGCTCCAGTATGGCCAGGCGTTTGAGCATGCCGGTTCGGTCTACCCAGTGGGCGACGCACTCTCGTTCGTCGACCCGTTTACCGGATCGGGACTGCTGGCGGCGGTCCGCTCGGGCGCCCTGGCGGGACGGGCGGTCGCACATGGCCAACCGGTGGATCAGTATCTTCACGAATGCCGCGCGAGTTTACACCAGCCGTTCCAGGTGGCGGGAGTTTTGCGGAAAGCACTGGAAGGCGGGTGGGCGGAAAAACTTGCACCTTTTGCGCCCAGCCGGCTGTTGTTCGCGCTCACGCGGCCACGTTAAGACGAGCTGTAACACTAAAAAAGCCGGTGAGTACTCGGAGGAGTATACTCACCGGCCGGCATACCACTGACACTAGGTCGCGTAGCTTGCCAAGCTTCCAGGAAGATCACCGGGCAGTCGGTGAATCCTTCCTTCGAGAAAGAGACGCGATGAAACCTTTTAGCAAAGGTTTCACAACTGGACACCCCCATCCTACCACCGCTTGGGGGGCCTGTACAGGCATAAGGTGTTTCTGAAGTACTTGGAGCACAACTAATTGATAATACGATGGTTATGTCTGCGTCCCGGCAGCCGGCTGGATGCGCCCGCGCAACCAGAAGAAACATGCTGCCGCAGCCAATTGAAGGGTCAATCCGAAGAGCACCATAGCGATCAAGGAACGGTCATAGAGAAAGCCCATGATGGCGCTTCCCACGAACCACATGACTCCGTAGATCCCGTTGAAAGCCCCGAACGCGCTGCCGCGTTTGTTCATCGAGACCACTCGGGCGATGCCGGACCGCAAGATGGCATCCTGCGCTCCAATGCCCGTCGCCCAGCAGGCCACCCCCACCGCGGCCGTGACCGGACCGCCCAGGAAGCCGAGCGGCAGGGACAGCATCGAGATCAGCGTCCCAACGGACAACACCGCCAGCCCGAATCGATCGAACAGCCGGCCGAAGAGGGGGGCCGTGACGGCGTTCACGGCCATCGCTCCGGAGTAGAGCAACGGGATCATGGCCGGCGTGGTAACGCCGGCGTGCTGGAAATGATAGGAGAGCAGCGCGAAGTCGACAAATCCACAGGCCAGGATGCCGGCCGAGGCGACGTAGATCCAAAACACCTGTGGAAATTCCGTCTGTTGGACTTGCGGAGGCGCGGTGGCGCCCTGCGCTGGAAACCAGGAACGGGCTAAGAGGAGCGCTCCGAGCGCGGCTGCGGCGGGCAATGCCAATCCCAGGAACGCGGGTCCGAAGGCGTGCGATCTCGCCACGGTGATGGCCACCACTAGGGGGCCGATCACGGCTCCGGTCTGATCGAGCGCGGCATGCAAACCGAACCCCCAGCCGTGTCCGACGGTGGCGGTGGCTTCGGACAGTAAAACATCGCGGGCCGGACCGCGAATGCTCTTGCCGGTTCGCTCCAGGGCGACCAGGAGGGCGGCGGTCCACCAGTTTCCCGCGAAGGCCAGCGCGGGGACCGCGATCAGGTTCACCCCGTAGCCGACCATCGTGATGGCCCAGTAGGAACGGGTGCGGTCGGCGAAGCGTCCCGAAAAGAAGCGCAGGCTGGCGGCCAGCATTTCGCCGATGCCTGCAATGAGTCCTACTTGCCAGGCGCTGGCGCCCAGGTTGTGCAGGAACGGCCCCAGAACGCTGCGCGCGCCTTCATAGGTGATGTCAGCGAACATGCTGACGATGCCCAGGCAAACGATGAAGCGCATCGCCTGCTTACTTCTGTCCGTCACTTCGCGGCCATTTTGAGCAGCTGTTCTGCGTGACGGAGGGCTTCCTGGGTGATGCGCTCGCCGGAAAGCATCCGTCCGATCTCCCGGGTGCGGGCTTCCGGGCTGAGTTCCTGGATGGTAGCCACGGTGCGATCGCGCTCGGAGTGTTTTTCGACGAAATAATGGTGCTCGGCGAAGCCTGCGATCTGGGGCAGGTGGGTGACGCAGATCACCTGGCTGGCGGCGGATAGTTTCTTGAGCCGGCGCCCGACGGCTTCAGCCGCGCTGCCTCCCACGCCGGCGTCCACTTCATCGAACACCAGAGTCCGGGGAACAGAATTCTTGCCGGATTTCGCGTTCGTGCAGGTTTTTAACGCCAGGGCCACGCGCGACAGCTCGCCGCCAGACGCGATCCTGTCCAGGGGCTTGAGCTCCTCGCCGACATTGGGAGCGATCAGGAAGACCACCGTGTCGGCGCCGCGCTCGGACCATTCCGCCGGGTCCGTATGGGTGACGACGCGGATCTCGACGCGGGTCTTTTCCATGGCCAATGCGGCCAGTTCCTGCTCCACGCGCTTGCCCAGCTGCTGGGCGGATTCCTTGCGCCGGGCCGAAAGCTTTTTGGCCGCGGCTTCGTAGGTCTGTGCGAGCGCGGCGACTTCTTTCTGCAACTTGCCGCGGCGCTCGTCCGCGTTTTCCACCGCCGCGAGATTGGTGCGGGCTTCCTCGAGAAACGCCAGAACATTTTCGACGGAAGGGCCATACTTGCGCTTCAGCTTTTCGAGGGCAGCCAGCCGGTCTTCCACCTGATCCAGGCGAGCGGGGTCGGCTTCGAGTTTGCCAAGGTAGTGACTGAGCGCGTGCGCCGTTTCCTGGCTCGCGATCAGCGCAGGCTGGACCTGTGCCAGCATCTCCCGGGCGCTTTCGTCGATGCGGGCCAGCTCGTCCAGGCGCTTGACCACCGAGCCGAGCAGGGCCGACGCGCTGGCCGGGTCTTCATACAACGAAGCGTACGCGCCTCCGGCGAGCTCCTGCAGGCGGACCACATTGCGCAGCACGCGGCGTTCGTTTTCCAGCTCCGCATCTTCGCCAGGCTTCGGCGCGACGGCCTCGATTTCCTTGCACTGGAAGGACCACAGCTCGGCCAGCCGAAGCTTCTCCTGGGCATTCTGATCGAGAGCCAGGAGTTCGCCGGCCATTCGCTTCCAGGCTTGGAACGCGTCCGAGACCTGGCCGGCCAGATCTCCCGACGGCGCGAAAGCATCCAGCATGTCGCATTGGACGGCCGGTGAAAAAAGCTGCTGCTGGTCGTGCTGCCCGTGGATATCAGCCAGGTGAACTGCCAGCTCCTTGAGCAGCAGCGCGGTGGCGGGGCGGTTGCATACAAAGCCTCGGGACTTGCCGCTGGCCTGGATTTCACGCTCGACCAGAACCTCGCGATCCTCCATCTCGATTCCGGCGCTTTCCAGAAGCTTGGTGAGCGCCGGAGTTTCGGCGATTTCGAAGATTCCCGCGATGCGCGCGCGGTCGGCGCCGGTGCGGACCATTTCGGGCGAGGCGCGCCCGCCCAGCAGCAGGCCCAGTGCGTCCACCACGATGGATTTGCCGCTACCGGTCTCGCCGGTGAGCAGGTTCAGGCCGGGGTGAAAGCGCACGCGGACCTTTTCGATGACTGCGTAGTTCTCCACCGCCAGCTCGAGCAGCACTGGAACCGATTATAGTAGGGCAGGCGATCTGGTCGCCTGCCGACCGTAAAAACATTATTTGACTTGCATGTTTCAGGGGGGACTCGTTTACAATTGAAAAAGTGGCTCACTGGAACGGCGTACTGTTGCAAGTAAAGTTTTCCGAGCTGGATACGTCCGATCCCGTATTGCTGGCGGTGCTGGGCATTCTGCTGATGTTCTCGCTGCTCTCCTTTACCATCATCTTTTCCAAGTTGGGCGGATTCCGCCGGGCTCGAGCCGCCAATCAGCGATTCTTGAAAGCCTTTCGCAAGTCCGCGCGGCTGGATGCAATGGCCGCGGCGGCCGAGCAATTCCGCGCCGCGCCTCTGACCACGGTTTTCGATTTCGGCTACAGCGAGCTTAGCCGGCAGACAGCGGCGCGCGGAAAACTGACCAACCTGATCGCGCTCGATCGCAGCCTGCAGATGGGCATCAGCGAAGAGATCACGCGGCTGGAGCGCAACATGATCTGGCTGGCGACCGCGGCCGCGGTGTGCCCGTTCATCGGTTTGTTCGGGACTGTCCTGGGAATCATTCAAGCGTTCAATGGTCTGGGGGTAGCAGGCTCCACCAGTATGCGAGCGGTGGCTCCCGGCATCGCCCAGGCTCTCTACGCCACGGCATTCGGCCTGGGCGCGGCCATTCCCGCGGCCATCGCCTATAACTACTTCAATAATGGAATCAAGGAAATGGGCCAGCGGCTGGAAGATTTTTCGCTGGAGTTCCTGAATGTTGCCGAAAGGACCGCCGAAGGTCCAAATTAGGAGTTAAGCATGGCATTCGCCGGAACGGGATCTAACGGCGGCCGGGGCGGACGCGGCCGGTGGCGCAACCAGGTCGGGGTCCTTGCCGAGATGAACGTGGTGCCCCTGGTGGACGTGGTTCTGGTGCTGCTGATCATCTTTATGGTTACCGCCAGCGTCATGGAGTTCGGGCTGAACATCGACGTGCCGCAGGTGAAGCAAGTCAGGGACACTGCGGAAGAACATCCGGTGATCGGTATCGCGCGTAACGGGACCACCTATTTAAACGATACGGCCATCAACATCAATAATGTCGGCAGGGAAGTGAAACGACGCTTCCAGGGACAGGATACGGTCTATGTCCGTGCCGACAAGAACTTGACGTGGGCAAACCTGGCGCAAGTGATCAGCGCGCTGGATGAAGCCGGGCTGAAGCAGAAACTGGTGACGAAACCCGAAGATCGAAGCAAATGATGCACGCGGATATTCTCGACCAGAAAGAATCGCTCCGCAAACCTTTTACCGGAGCTTTCCTGTTGCACGCCGCCGTGATCGGCGGGCTGGCCGGGTATGCGTGGATCGGCGGGCATCGCGAATCGTTCGGCGATCCGAACGCCGGGGGCCTGGCGGTTGGCATTGAGACGGTGAAAACGATTCCGCTGCCGCACAACGGACCGGAGAATCCGGTGGCGCACGACACGCAGTCGGAAGTGCCCCAGCAGCCGGTCAAGCAGGAAAAAGCCAAGAAGGAGCCTCCGCCGCCCAAGGATGCGATCGCGCTGAAGAGTAAGAACGCGAAGCAACTGCGGGCCAAGATCGAGACGCAGCCGCAGCCCAAGCGCTTCAAGTCGTTCGAGGAAGTGGATCCCAACCGGATTGTAGCCAGGCAGGCTCCGGCGGTTTCGAATCCCATGTTTTCGGAGATGTCCGGCGCCGGGCGCGTCGGCACCGGGGCCAATACCACCCTGGGCTCGCGCTTCGGCGAATACTCGGCACGAATCCAGCAACTGGTGACGCAGAAGTGGCGCACCGGCGATGTGGACCCGAGTATTCGCACCGCGCCGCAGGTGATCGTGAGTTTCGACATTCATCGCGACGGCAGCATCAGCACGCCCCGGATTATCCAGTCGAGCGGGATCGCCACCTTGGATTTCTCCGCGCGACGCGCGATCCTGGATGCAGGCCCGTTTCCTCCGCTGCCGCAGGCGTTCGAGCGGAGTTCGGCGACCTTCGAAATCGTATTTGAGCTGAAACGATGAAAACCAGAATGATTGCCGTTTTCTCTGTGCTCGGTGCTGCGCTGGTGTGCGTATTTTTGCTTTCCGCGCAGGACGTAACAACCATCACCATCACCAAGGGGGAGCGGCCCTCGATCGCGGTGGCCGACATGCGCGGCTCGGGCGCTGCCCAACAGTACATGGACACCTTCAACAAGACGCTGTGGGATGAGCTGGAGAATTCCGGCGCGCTCCGCATGGTGCCCAAGACCTCGTATCCTTTGAATCTTCCGCAGCAGCCCGGCGATTTCAAGCCTCCCGTGTTGTTTTCCGAATGGGCGCGCCCGCCGGTCAACACGAACTATCTGGCGTTCGGATATACCGCCGTGCAGGACAATCAAATTTTGCTGTACGGCAACCTGTTCAGCGTGGGCCAGCCGGATGTGCAGAGCGCACAGGTATTTCCGACGCGGCGCTACTATGGCCCCCTGAGCAGCGACGGCGCCAAGAGTGTCGCGCGCCAGTTCGCGGCCGACATCCTGAAGCAGTTTGGCGTGATGAGTCTTTCCGGGACCAAGATTTATTTCGTTTCGGACCGCTCCGGCAGCAAGGAAATCTGGTCGATGGATTACGACGGCTCCAACCAGCGGCAGCTGACCAACCTGAAGGCGATCACCAATTTTCCAGCGGTCTCCGCCGACGGCAAGCTGTTCGCGTTCATGACCTTCGCGGGCGGAAATCCGCAAATTCGCATTCACACCACGGACACCAGCCGCAGGCAGACTTTCGTCAATCCAGTCAGCTCTACAGTCACGACGCCGGAATTCACGCCGGATGGAAAGAGTATTCTGTTTGCAGCAACCATCGACGGGTGGCTGCAGCTGATGATGGCAGGGATCGATGGCAGCGGCATGCGGCGGCTCTCAAACGTCCAGAAGATCGAAGTCTCACCGCGTGTGAATCCGAAGACGGGCAGCGATCTGCTGTTCATCTCCGGGCGATCCGGGCGTCAGCAGCTGTGGCATATGAACCTGGACGGTACGGATCGCGAGATGCTCACCACCGGTGAAGGCGATGTCTCGAATCCTTCCTGGAGCCCGGACGGACATCACATCGTGTTCAGCTGGACGCGCGGCTACGAGCCCGGGAACTTCAATCTATTCGTGATGGACATCGCCGATCGCAAGTACGTCCAGCTGACCACCAACAGCGGCAGGAACGAGAATCCGACCTGGGCGCCGGATGGATTGCATCTGGTGTTCTCCTCCATGCGCGGGCGCGTGACGCAAATTTATTCTATGCTGGCGGACGGCACCAACGTCCGGCAGCTAACCACACAAGGCAATAATCTCCAGCCCGTTTGGGCCAAGGGGACGGAGTGAAACGGCAGTCGATTCCGACAGAGTCTTATAGGGAGACCATGACGACATATAGGATGCGAATCAACATGAGAACGCTGAGTGCAGCGGTGTTCGCCGCCACGCTTTTGCTGGCTACCGCGGGATGTAAGAAAAAGGTTGCGGCCTCGGCCCCGCCTCCGCCGCCTCCGGTAGTGGAAGCCCCGCCGCCCCCGCCTCCGGCCAAGGCGCAGCCCCCGCGCATCGACACGTTCAGCGCGGAGCCGACGACGATTCAGCGCGGCCAGTCCTCCACTCTGCGCTGGTCGGTCGCAGCCGCCACGAATATGTCGATCGACCAGGGCGTGGGCGCCGTGCAGGCCAATGGAAGCCAGCAGGTTTCTCCCGCCAACTCGACCACCTATACGCTCACCGCGAGCGGCGCCGGAGGCTCGACTACGCGCTCCGTCACCGTGACGGTGAACGCTCCGCCGCCTCCTCCGCCTCCGCCGCCCGCGCCTAAAGTGACCATTTCCAGCGCGGACATGCTCACGCGGGAAGCGCAGGATATCTACTTCGACTACGACATGAGCGATCTGCGGGCGGACGCCCAGCGGACGGCCATGGCTAATGCCGAATTGCTCAAGCGCATCTTCGCCCAGGACTCCAACTTCACGGTGCTGATTGAAGGGCACTGCGACGAGCGCGGCTCGGCCGAATACAACCTGGGCCTGGGCGACCGGCGAGCCACGAGCCTGAGGGATTTCTACGTGCAGCAAGGGCTGCCTGCCAACCGGATTCGGACCATCAGCTACGGCAAAGAGAAGCCCATCTGCACGGAGGCGAACGAGGCCTGCTATCAGCGCAACCGCCGCGACCACATGTCGCCGGCGCAGTAAGACGGAATCGGGGACGCAAACGGCCCAAGCACCGGGGCCGTCCCCTGAATGCAGTTGCACAAGGAGGAACGTGATGAAGTCTTCACGCTTACTGGTTTCCGGATTCATGCTGACGGGCCTGCTCCACGCCCAGTCGGAGAAGGTCATGATTCAGGAGCTGCAGAGGGACGTCGCGCAGCTGCAGAATCAGCTCCGGCAGTATAAAGAAGCCCAGGATCAGAAGACTGCCGAGCTCGAGTCCCTGCTGAAGCAGTCCCTGGATGCCAACGGAAGGCTCTCAACAACCCTGGGCACGCTGCAGCAGAGCCTCAGCGCCGCCATGGCCGAACAGCAGGGGAAGCTGGTGCAGCCGATCAACGCGGTGGGCATCAAGGTGGATCAGATGGCGCAGTCCTTCACGGCTCTGCAAACCAGCATGGACGAGACCAACCGGCGGCTGGCCAGGCAGGACGAGAAAATAAACGAGATTCTCAATAACGTGAAAACGTTGAACGCTCCGCCGGCCGCGCCGCCGCCATCGGCATCGGGAACGGGAGTCGCGACGCCGGGCGCCTCTGCCGACGTGGCATTTCAGAACGCCTATCGCGATTATCTGGGCGGCCGGAGCCAACTGGCGATGGATGAGTTCGTCAGTTTCATCCAGGCCTTTCCGACCTCGGAAAATGCACCCAAGGCGCAGTATTACATGGGCGTGATTTTCGATCGCGGCGAACAATACGCGGATTCCGTGAAAGCCTACGATGCGGTCCTGGAGCGTTATCCGGAGAATCCCGCGACTCGTGACGCCTTGTATGGCAAGGCCGTCGCCCTGATGAAGCTGGATCGCAATACGGAAGCGAAGAAAGAATTTAACGCCTTCCTGGCGAAGTACCCGAGCGACGACAAAGCCGCTCAGGCGAAGCAGTACTTGAAGGAACTGAACGCGCCGGCGCGTCCCGCGGCTCGAACACCGAAAGGGAAACGATAATGAAACGCACACTCGTGGTACGTCTTTTCGCAGGATTACTGGCGCTGGCAGGGGCGTGGGTGGCTTATACGCAGACCCCGCAGGGTAAACAGGCTCCCGCGCAGACCAAGGCTCCCGCGCCGTTCAACCTGGTCAAGGTCGCCGATGACCTGTACGTCATCGATGGCGGCGGGGCCGGCAACGTGGCCGTCTATATCACCAATGAAGGCGTGATCATGGTGGATGACAAGTTCGAACAGCACTTCGACGAGATCATGGCCAACGTCAAGAAGGTGACGAATCAGCCGGTGAAGTATATCCTGAGCACCCACTATCACGCCGATCACAGCGGCGGGAATACGCGCTGGAGTTCGATTGCGGAAATCATCTCGACGCGCAACGCGCACGACGGGATCGTCAAGAAGGTGCAGTCCAACGCGCCGCCCAACATGGTGCCGGCGCGGGTGACCTTTACCGACGAAACCGACCTGTTCCTGGGCGGCAAGGAAGTTCGGGCCAAGTATTTTGGGCGCGGCCATACCAACGGCGATGCGTTCGTCTATTTCCCGGCGCTGAAGGTGCTCCACACCGGAGATATGTTTACCAGCGCGACGCCTCTGATCGATTATCCCGGCGGCGGCAGCATTGTGGAATGGACCAAGACTCTGGACACGGTGATGGGCGCGCTGGATTTCGATACGGTGATTCCGGGGCACGGCCCGGTTTCGAAAAAAGCCGACCTGCTGGCGTATCGCAACAAGGCCACGGACATGAGGACCCGGGTGCAGACCCTGATCCGCCAGGGCAAGAACCAGGGCGACGTCGCCAAATTCATGACGGCTGAGTACAACTGGCAGCCGGACAGCCTGAACATGCAGTGGAGCCTTCCCGGCATGATGACCGAGCTGCGGTAAAACAAGCCTGTGCCCCCGCCCTGACGGACGGGGCTCGTTTCGATCCAGCCCTGCCCGTGAGGGCGGGGTTGATCTGATATAGTGTTTCGCATGAACCGGACACTGGTGGTGCGTCTTTCCGCGGCATTTATTGCCTTGGGTTGCGCCTGGGTCGCCTACACCCAGGCTCCGCAGGGAAAGCAGGACGGCAAGCAGCAGGCCAAGCAGGCCAGCAACAAGCTCAACAAGATCACCGACGATCTGTACGAGATCGAAGGCGACGGCGGCAATGTCGCGTTCTACATCACCAATGAAGGCGTGATTGTTGTCGATGACAAGTTCGAGTACGACTTCAACGACATCATGGCCAAGATCAAGAGCGTGACCAGCCAGCCGGTGAAATATGTGCTGAACACGCACCATCATGGCGATCACACGGGAAGCAACGCGCAGTTCCCCGCCATCACCGAGATCATCTCGACTGCGAATGCCCGCAAGAACATGATCGACGGCAAGCAGCCGGGTGCGCCGCGCGTGGTGTTCACCGATGAAACCGACGTGTTCCTAGGTGGCAAGCAGGTCCAGATGCGCTACTTCGGCCGCGGCCACACCAACGGCGACGCGATGGTGTATTTCCCGGCGCTTCGGCTGATCCACACCGGCGACCTGGTGGCCGGCAACAGCCCTCTGATCGACTACGCCGGCGGGGGCAGCCTGAAGGAATGGGCGGCCACGCTGGACGCGGCGATGAAACTGGACTTCGATACGGTGATTCCCGGGCACGGCCCCGTCGGCAAGAAATCCGACATTCTCACGTACCGCAATAACGTGGAGAAGCTGCGCACCGAAGTGAGCGATATGCTGCGCCAGAACAAGAGCCGCGACGAGATCGCCAAGGTCGTCCAGGACAAGTACGGCTGGGCTCCTACGGGCTTGCAGTTCCAGCGCGGCTTCGATGGGATGCTGGTGGAACTCAAGCGGTGATTCTGGTATAGTTTCCGGCATGAGCCGGACACTGGTTGTACGTCTTTCCGCGAGCGTGATTGCACTGGGATGCGCCTGGGTCGCCTATACGCAGGCACCCGCGCCGCAGGGCAAACAGCAGGCCAAGCAGCCCAATAACACCATCAGCAAGGTGACGGATGACCTCTACGTCATCATCGGCGACGGCGGAAATTCCAGTGTTTACATCACCAACGAAGGCGTGATCCTGGTGGACGACAAGTTCGAGTACGACGGCCAGGACATCGTCGATAAAGTCAAGAGCGTAACGAACCAGCCGATCAAGTACGTGCTCAATACGCACCTGCACGGCGACCATACCGGAAGCAACGTGATGTTCCTGCCGACGGCGGAAGTCATCGCGCATAAGAACGCCCGCGACACCATGGTGAAGAACAAGGCTCCCGGTGTGATGCGCGTGGTGTTCACCGATGAGACCGACATTTTCCTGGGCGGCAAGGAAGTGCGCATGAAGTATTACGGACGCAGCCACACCAATGGCGACGCCGTGGTCTATTTCCCGGCCTTGAAGATTCTGGCGTCGGGCGATATGGGCGCCAACAATGGTCCGAATGTGGATTTCGCCAACGGCGGCAGCATGAAGGAGTGGGGCAAGACTCTGGATGAAGTCCTGAAACTGGATTTCGACACGGTGATTCCCGGCCACGGCCCGGTTTCAAAGCGACAGTATCTGATCGACTATCGCGATGTCGCCACCAGGATTCCGGCGACGGTCACCTCCATGGTGCGCGACGGAAAGGGCAAGGACGATATCGCCAAGGTCTTTACGGCGAACGGAGGCCTGTGGGCCAACCCGAACGTCGTGAACAAACTGGATCAGATCATGGCGGAGCTGAAGAACTAGCTTCTTGGAAAACCGGACTCAACCGAGAACCGTTGGGCAGTGGATCCGGTATGTGGTTGTGGCCGTGATCGCTCTCTGGCTCGTCATCTGGATGCTGCGAATCTCCGGCATCAACCTTTTCTAAACCGTTACCGTTTCGTCCAAGCATGGTAAACTGTTGTTAGAGCGGGCCTGTGGCGCAGTTGGGAGCGCGCTTCCATGGCATGGAAGAGGTCGACGGTTCGAACCCGTCCAGGTCCACCAAGTTTTTTCAAAGACTTACCTGCCCGGGATTCAGTAGGTTGCGTGCGCTGGACCTGCTGTCACAATTCTCAAAACTCCAACCGTTTCCCATGCACCCGGGTTCGTCTAGAACGTCCGGTGCTGCTGGCTCAATCGGCTGCGCAAACCTTCCATGCGGTCACCCTTGCCGGTCAACAAATCGTCGGGAAACCTGCGGTAGGTCAGAAGCTTGCCGTAGATTTCCGGGGATCGAACGGAGTTCAGCCCAAATCCGGCCAGGTATTGCAGACGAAGATTCAGATCGCTATTGACGCGAGTCCCCGCCAACATGGGAGCGAGGTCCGATGCCCGGCCGGTGTAGGACGCTAACAATTCCATGGCGGAATGAAAATTGACCTCGGCGAGAGAGGCCGCAACCCCCTGGTAGGCGGGTTGATCCAGGCGCTGCTGGAGGGCGTCGACATCCACAGGGGACGAATCGTTGCGCCCGACCAGGACCAGGTCATATCCCTCGTCCTGCAAATAGTTGCTCCACACGGTGGCGTCCGGAAAGACGCTGAAAAAGGTGGCTAGTTCGGTTTTTACAGTCTCCTCGTCGCTCTCATAAATCGGCAGCCATTGTGCCACGATGCCTCCCGGATTCAGGTGGCTCTTGGCCAGCGCGTAGTATTCCTTCGAATACAGCGTGGACGTTCCTTTCACCCACGGATGGATGGGGTCGGTGGTGATGATGTCGAATTTCTCGGGAGTGGTCGCGATGTAGTGGCGGGCGTCGTCGTAAACGATACGAGTGCGGCGGTCCTGCAGAACGTGGTTGTTCTCCTTTCCGAAAAACTCATCGGAAGC
>DATIRX010000203.1:0-10560 GCA_035469225.1 Bryobacteraceae bacterium | reverse complement strand
TGACGGGAAATTGGAACCTGATCTGAACCTGACTGAACCGCACCGAACGACCCTGGTCCTTGCGGGTTACAGACTCGGGGTGAATCTGAATATTGGCGGTAGAATTCGCCTCCCCAGGACCGCTGCCAGGCAGGCGTAGCGTTTGCTGCGTGTCTTTACCTTCCTGAAGGCGAAGGGGCACAACATCCCAAACTTCGATGTTCTTATACTGGGTGGCGGCGCGCAATTGCTTTGCTACCGCCTCCAGATCCGCGGGAAGTGCGGCAGCCGAGCCCCCCGCGGCCTTTACGGAGCATTTCAAGAACGTCATCGTCATCTCGATGTTCCGTCCGATGGCCGCTTCACTTCCCGGCCGATCCAGTTCATTCACCACTTTGCGCATCTGTTCCACGATGTCTTTGGGAGCATACACAACGATGGTGCGGAGCTTCTCGTCTGCGTTCATCTGGGCCTGGAATACGCCGAGTAATCTGACGAGCCGATTGAATGAATCGCCGGTGAGCGTCTTCACCGGAATGATCACGGCTTCCCGGGGTTCCTGCTTTACCACTTCCGCAGGCTTATCCTGAGCCTGAAGCAGACCCGCGGCCAGAAGAATCGCCATCATCGTGCGCATATCATTCCCTCCTTCGCTCCTTAATTCACGAACAGAATCACGACATCCGGATCCGGAGTTTCGATACGAATCGACACCGGCACAACTTCCACCCGTTGGGGCCGAGGCCGGACGCGCCTCGGGCGAGGGGCAGTCTGAGCAACACGCACCGGAATTTCCCGCGGAATCACTACCTGAGCAATCTCGGGCGTGCTCGACTGTTCCATGGGCTGCTCGATGGGCCCAGGCGCCTTCGCCGGCCTCAGCAACAGGAATCCCGCCACCACGCTTGCGGCCACGGCAATCGGCACCGCGAACTTCCACCAGTTTCTCTTGCTAGTCCCCTGCTCAACGCCCAGGCGTACCCGAGCCAGCGAATCCACCGGAACTGGCTCATCCCGCATTTCCCGTAACAAATCCTGTATTTCGCGCTCGGTCATACTTCCTCCCGATTCAAAATGCCGCGCAACTTGACCATGGCCTTCGAAATCTGACTCCGCACCGTCACTCCCGACGAGCCCAGCACCTCGGCGACCTCCGCCGTGGACAGGCCCTCGATTTCACGCAGCACCACCGCCGCCCGCTCCTTGGTGGAAAGGGTCGCCAGGGCAGCCATCAACCGTTGCTTTTCTTCTTCGATCAGCACGACCGCTTCCGCTGACCGATCCGGGCTGGTCAATTCCGGCAGTTCCTGCGCCGGCCTTGCGGAACGGGTCCGATCCACACACAGGTTGACCGTGACCCGGTACAGCCATCCGCCGACGGCCGCCTCGTTGGCAAACTTGAGCCCGTTCTTGTGCAGCCGCAGGAATACTTCCTGGGCGACATCCTCGGCATCCGCCCAGTTTCCGAGAATGCGGAACGCGGTGCGCAACACCTGGGTCTCGCGCTGTCGTACTACCTGATCGAAAGACCCGGTCGTCTCGCGCGGCAGCTCGCCCATGAGTACGGCTTCCAGCATTCCCCTGCCAGATAGAACGTGCTTCATGGGCAAAATGTTGATTGGGCTTTAGCGCAAGCCCGCCTGCGCCAGGAAATCGGCCGCCACCGTGGCCACCGGACGATGCTCGACGTCTACCTGTGCATTGAGCTTCCGCATGGTTTCGAAGTTGAACTTGCCGGACAGCTCGGCCAAAGCGGGCCGCAGCATGGGGTCCGCCGCCACCAGGTCCTTTCGGACCAGCAGGCAGGCCTCATAGGCAGGAAACACCTTCTGGTCGTCCTCCAGGGTCTTCCAGCCCGGCGATATCAGATGGCCGTCGGTCGCACGCGTGGCGATCATGTTCACATCGCCCTTTTCGAGCGCCGCGAAGAGCTGTTTGGCATCGAGCACGCGAGCCGGCGCCATGGGCAGGCGGTAGGGGGCCAGCGCCTGCAATGCGTCGTCGCGGAATTGAAACTCGTAGGTAAGGCCCAGCTTCCAGCGGGTCTCGGCACGCGCCGCATCGCTCAGGCTGGCGATCTTCTCGGCCCCGGCGGCGGAGACCACCAGGACGGACGGATTATTGAAGCCCAGGGAATCCAGAACATCGATCTGTGCCACCCGGCTCAACTCTTGCTTCACGCGGGAGAATACGATCTGCGGATCCTTATCCGCGGGCTCTTTGAGAATCTCGCTTTCGATCAATCCGGTGTATTCCGGATAGACCCCGACTTCGCCCGAAAGGAGAGCCTGGTAGACAACTCCTGTGCCCCCCAGTCCCGTGCGCCGCACCACCGTTCGGCCCAAGCGGCGCTCCAGATGCTGGGCCACGATTTCACCCAGAAGCATCTGCTCGGTTTCATCCTTTGACCCAACCACCAGGGGCTTTTGGGAGCTTCCGCAGGCCCCCAGCAAGCAGGCGCACAGCAGCACAGCAGGTGTGGCGCGCAGGGTTGCCGGCATTTCTTCAGGATATCCCGAATCCCTCTGCGCACGCGGTGTTTGCTATCCTCAAGTTCTTTAGTCCGTTCTTTAGTCAGCGCAGAATGTCTTTTCAGATTCGCCCCCTCAAAGAATTTCTCGTCAAACCGGCGCTTCCTCCGGCGCTCAGCAGGCTGCCCGAACTGGGGCTGAACCTGATGTGGAGCTGGCACCATCCGCAACGGGCCGTGTTCCGGCGGCTGGACCCGGCCATCTGGAAAGCCTCCAACCACAATCCCGTGATCATGCTGGGACGCGTGCCCCAGGAGACTCTGGAAAAAGCCGCTCGCGACCCGCGGTTCCTGGCGTTGTATCATCGCGCGTGCGAAAGCATGGATGCCTATATGGCCGCGCAAAACAGCGCGGCCCCGGGCATGCTGGTGGCCTATTTTTCGATGGAATACGGCCTCCTCGATTGCATGAACATCTACTCGGGAGGCCTGGGAGTGCTTTCCGGAGATCATCTCAAGGCCTCCAGCGATTTGATCCTTCCCCTGGTGGGCCTGGGGCTGCTGTATCAGCGCGGATATTTCCGGCAATCGCTCGATCCGGACGGATGGCAGCAGGAAAAAACACCGGTCAACGACTTTTATTCGCTCCCGATGACGCCCGTCATGCGGCCGGATGGCAGCGAGCTGATCGTAGAGGTGCTGGCCGGGGAAACCACCGTGTTCCTGAAGGTCTGGCGAATCGATGTCGGCCGCGTGCTGTTGTATTTGATGGACAGCAACATTCCCCAGAATGCCGACCCGTTTCATCGCGACATCACGGGCCAGCTCTACGCTGGCGACCACCACAAGAGGATTTGCCAGGAAATCGTTCTGGGCATTGGCGGCCTGCGGGTACTGAAAGCCCTCGGGTTGCAGCCCACCGTCTTTCACATGAACGAGGGCCATGCGGCTTTTCAGGCCATCGAGCGGATCCGCATCCTGATGGCGGAGCAGCAGCTGAGCCTGGAGGAGGCCCTGGAGGCCTCGCGCACCAACAACGTGTTCACCACGCATACGCCGGTGCCGGCCGGCATTGACGTATTCGACGCGGGACTGATGCGGCAGTATTTCGAGGCCTATTGCAGGGACGCGGGAATCGGATTCGATGAGTTCATGGCCCTGGGACGCCGCAACCCGCAAGACGGGCAGGAGACCTTCTCCATGGCCATCGCGGCGATTAAGACCTCGGCGTACCGCAACGCTGTCAGCCGGCTGCACCGGATCGTATCGCAGCAGATGTGGGAAGGATTGTGGCCGAAACTTCCGGTCTGGGAAATCCCCATCACCTCCATCACCAACGGGGTCCATCTGCCCTCCTGGATCAACGGAGATTTTGCCGCTCTGTACGATCAGTACCTGGAGCCGGATTGGCGCGAAGGGCATGCCGAGCCGAAAGTGTGGGAGCAGATCGCCGACATTCCGGATTCGGAATTATGGGAGGCGCATCGTCGCAGGAAACGGCGCATGGTGGCGTTCGTGCGGGAAAGCGTGCTGGCCAGCGCCGCGGGCCGGAATGCCTCGGCGCCGGAAGTAAAGCGCCTGGAGGACATCCTTGATCCGGAAGCGCTCACCATTGGATTTGCACGGCGCTTCGCCACGTATAAGCGCGCCACGCTGATTTTCCGGGATCTGGGGCGGCTGAAGAAAATCTTGTGCCACGCCACCCGTCCCGTGCAGCTGGTGATTGCCGGGAAAGCCCATCCCCAGGACATCCCGGGCAAATCGCTGATTCGCGAAATCGTGCAGTTCTCCCGCGACCCGGAACTTGCCGGGCGCGTCGTGTTCGTGGAGGACTACAGCATTCAGGTGGCCCGGGAGCTGGTCGGCGGCGTGGACATCTGGATGAATACCCCGCGGCGCGGAGAAGAGGCCTCCGGTACCAGCGGAATGAAAGCCGGGATCAACGGCGCGCTGAACATGAGCATGCTGGACGGCTGGTTTGACGAAGCCGAGGATGCGGCCGGAGGCTGGGCTATCGGCGACCGCGAACCGTACTCCCCGGACCGGGATGATGCCCACGCGGCCGGAATCTATTCGGCCCTCGAGAACGAGATCGTGCCGATGTATTACAAGCGCGATCAGGGAGTTCCCGAAGAGTGGCTGCGCCGCGTCAAGCAGTCGCTGCGATACCTGAGCGCGCATTTCAACTGCCAGCGAATGGTGGACGAGTATCGGACCGAGTTGTACGAACCGGCGCACCGCGCGTTCCACACCTTATCCGAAGGACGGTTCCAGGCCGCTCGGGAGCACGTCCGCTGGAGCGCTGCCGTGTGGGAGACCTGGCCTCGTGTGCGCTTCACCGATTGCAGCATCGGCGCGGAGGCGGTCTCGACAGGGTCGCCCGTGGCCTTGCGGGCAGCCGTGGACCTGGCGGGCCTGAGGGCCGATGACGTGCGCGTCGAAGCCCTGGTGGGCAGGGTCGGTCCGGAAGGGGAACTGGAGGAGGTCCAGGTACTGGTTCTGGAACCCCGCGAACAACATGACACGACCGTCTTGTTTGGACGGGACATCGTGCCCTACGCCACCGGCCGCCTAGGATTCTCGGTGCGGATCGTTCCCAACCACTTCGACGACCCCCTCAACCGGCCCTGTAACGCCCTGCTGAAATGGGCCAACGAGTGAGTTTTGGGGGGTCCGGAGGCCTAAAGCGGACGCCCCCGACGGCCGATCTAACGGGTGAGCCAAAAAGATTTTGCTGGATTCTGCGCTCAGTGTGTGGTACATAGTGGTTTAGACGTTCTCGCGGGTATCCAAAAACTGTAACTGTTCCCCGTCTGGCTGGACCCGCCGTCTCCCGATTCTGCAGACCTCATTGAATCCGAAGAATCCCAGCATCGTTTAAATCGATAAAGGAGCCAACCAGCATTCTATGGAAGGCGACCGCAAGTACCGGCAACGGGGCTACAACGACTCCGACCGTCCACAATCCGAGAACGGTACGTTCGGGCGCGAAGAGCGCCCCCGCCCGCAGGGCCCGCGCCCGCCCATCGACATCACCGGGCCGCGTCTGCCCCGCATGGTGCAGGCCGTCACCGCTTCCCGGTGCTACAACTGTTCCACGCTGCTCGGCGGAGGAACCGATTTCAAAGGACAGTGCCCCAAGTGCGGAACGGCGCTGCACTGCTGCAAGCAGTGCGCCCACTTCGAGCCCTCCACCCGCTTTCAGTGCTTGAAACCGATCGTGGCGCGCATCGCGGTCAAAGACCAGGCGAACGAATGTGAACTGTTTAACCCGCGCGTGACCGTGGCGCGCGACGTGGCTCATCCGGCGCCCGCAGGTCCCTCCCCCGGCAACGGGAACGGTTCCGCCATGCCCGAGCCGCGCAATGCTACCGACGCCCGCGCGGCGTTCGATAGCTTGTTCCGGAAGCCCGATTCCGAGTAATTTCTTAAACGCGGGTTACGGCCAGTATTCCCACCGTCCCGCCAACAATACATACCCGCTCACGCAGGCGTTGGTGACAGCATGCGCCAGAATCAGATCGCCCAGGCTCTTGGTGCGCACCATCCACCAGTTGTACAGGACTCCAGCCGCCAGACCTACATCCCACAGCGGTCCGTGTTCGGCCGCGAACAGCACCGCCACAATCCAAAAGGCGCGCGCCGACCAGGCGCCCAGGGGCACCTCGGCGAATCGCGGAGAAATAATCCAGCGCATCAGCCATGCTCGCCAAAACAGCTCCTCGGCGATGGGAACGAACAAAGCCGAACGCGCGGTGCGCAGAGTCATCAGCAGCGCGTCGCCGCGGCTGGATTCGGGGATGGTCGCGGCCATCGATCCGGTGACCGGATTCGTGAACAGCCAAAAGCCGTGATATCCGGGGAAGATCCAGTCCGGGCCGATCCAAATCAGGAAGACCAGCACGCCCAGCGCGAGGGATCCGAACCAGTTCCGGATTCGGAAATCCAACGCCGGCCGCGCCACCAGCGCCAGAGTTGCCGTCATCACCAGAATCCAGACAGCCTGTTCCGCCACGGGCGACAACGGCACAACCGGGTGCAGACCCAGCAGGGCGATTACGACGGCAAACGGGACGACGTACGGGAGAGACGCCAATGGTGCCGTCGTCAGAGCTGGGACAGCATGTCTTGGATTTTTTTCGCGTCGTCCTTGGACGGATTGCTCTTCAGCGCAATCTGCAGCTCACGCCGCGCGGAGGCTTTGTCGCCCTTCTGGCTCAACGCCATTCCGTAGTGATAGTGGAACTGATAGTTGGCTGGTTCCTTGACCACCAGATCCTTGAAGATGCGCTCGGCATCCGCGCTCTGATTCTTCTTGATGTAGATCCAACCCACGGTATCGGCCATGGCAGTAGCGTTCGGCGAGATCTGGCGGGCTTTCTGCGCCATGGCGAGCGCGGAATCCAGGTCGGTGCCCTCTTCCGCCTTGCGGAACGCCAAGTTGTTCAGCGCCACCGCATGATTGGGATCGATTTTGAGGATCTGCTCGTATACCGCTTTGGCCTGCTCGGGTGGACCGGTGGTTTCCAGGATCAAGCCCAGTCTGAGCAGCGGAAGGGTGTTGTTGGGGGCCGCCTGAATGTCTTTGCGGAAGGTCTCCGCCGCGAGATTGATGTCGCCCTTGCGCGCATAAGCCTCTCCCAGCCGGAACAACAGGTCGGCCGAGCCAGGTTCCTTCTCCAGCAGCTTCTTGTAGGCCGCGATGGCTTCGTCGTAGCGTTGCGCGCGCACATAAAAATTGGCGCGGCCGAGTACTAGATCGGTCCGCTCCGGTTCTGCGGCGATCGCCTTGTCCATCTCCTTGATGGCGTCATTCATCCGGTTTTGAGCGGCCAGGGTTTCCGTGATTCCGAACAATCCGCGGGGATCGCGGGGATTGTCATGATTCAGAGCGACAAATACCTGCTCGGCCTTCTTGTAGTCCTTGTCCTGCCACGCCATCACCCCGATCTGGTACCGGGCGTCCGGGTTCTGCGGGTACAGCTTGGTGATGGTATCCAGCTCTTCGCGAGCCTTCGCGTTGCTTCCCATCGCCAGCAGGGCCGCCGAGCGTGTCAGATGACCCGTCAGATTGTTCCGATCCATCTGCAGTAGATCCTCGGATGCCTGCAGTGCTTTTGGCAGATCCGGCTTAGCCATGTAAACACGCAGCAGCAGCTCGCGCCCGGCCACGAAGTCCGGGCGCACCTTGATCGCATCTTCCAGCTGCAACCGCGCCTGCTCCAGCTTGCTGCGGTCATGCTTATTGGGATCCCGCTGATCCAGGATGAGCTGGGCCAGCAGCGCTTTTGCGTAATTCAGTTTCAGCAGGTGATTGTTGGGATCCTTTGCCACCAGACTCTGCAGATCCACCGCAGCCTGATTGATCTGGGCCGCGTCGCCGCTGGTCAGCATGAGGGCGGCGCGCATCGCAATCCCGTCCGCATCCTTGGGGTTTTCCTTCAGGATGGCAGCCACCAGCTTATTCGCCTCGACGTTGCTCCCGGTGCCGGCGTACAGCTCAACCAGGCGCTTTTGATATACCAGCTTGTCTTTCGGAACGGCTGCCATCCCAGCTTCGTACTGCTTTTTTGCAGGTTCCGTTTCCCGCAGCCGGATAAGGTAGAAATCACCAGCCAGCAGGTGTCCATTGGGGAACTGCTTTTCATCGGTCAGCCGCTGCAACACGGCTTCCATGTCGGGACGGCGATTGGTAATCGCGTAATGCGCCGCTAGTTCCAGCAGGTAGTTCGGCGATTTGGGATTGTTTTCAACCTTCAGCTTGAGAATCGCGTCCGCCTCGCCCATCCGTTTGGCGATCATGTATTGAATGTAGAGCCGGTCGTAAATCGGGGCAAAGGTTTTTTCCTTGCTAATGAAGTCGCGGGCCATTTTTTCCGCGGCCTCCTCCTGATTGTCGCGGACCAGTGCCTCAAAGTACGCCAGCGCCACCTCGTTTTGATACGGCTTAATCCGGTTGCTGGTCTCCAATTCTTTAATGGCGGTCTTGGGATCCTTCTTCAGCAGCGCGATTTGTCCGGCCAGCCGGTGACCATCGTACGAGTTGGGATCCTTGGTTAGGATTTTTTCGACCAGGGTGGCGCCCTCTTCTATGAGTTCCGGACCGTTCTTCTGGTCCTGAGTGGACGCAAACAAGTAGATGTTGGCGAGTTGAACCGCGGCATCCATGTTATCCGGCTGCAGTTCCACGGCCCGGCGGAACATCCCCACTGCTTCGCCCAAAGAGCCCAGCTTCAAATCCGTCAAGGCCAGCCGGTAGTATGCCTCGCCGAAGCGTTGATCCTTGCTCAGCGCCTTCTTGTACATGATGGCGGCTTCTTTGTATTTGCCCCGGTCGAAAAACTTGTTGCCGCTATTGACGCTATTTTGCGCCTGAACTTTCGGGTCGCGGCTGCAGGAAGCTAACAGTACCAGCAGCAAGGGGAGGCATCTCACGAATAAACCGCGTTTCATAGCTCCTATCTTGACTCTAAACACCGACGGTTGCAATGAACCGAAGTCCTGGACCCGAGTTCCAATAAGGTCCTGGGAAAATAGTGCCATGCGGCCTTTCCACGGGTTCCGCGAACCAGTTCAGCGGGCTACAATGACCCGGGTCTGGCAGATATGATCATGCAGCGAACGCTTCTCGCGGTCAAAACCGGCAATGAGGAAACCGATGCATAAAGTTAGGAAACTAAGGTACTTGGCGAAATAGCGGCCCACCGCTAGCCCAACCGGTATGCCCGAGCCGTCCGCCCGGATGACTTTGAGGCCCAGGGCCATTTTCCCCGGGGTGGCCCCCCGGGTGGAAAGGAAGTAGACCTCGTAGGCCAAAGACAAGGCCATCTGGATGAGCCAAGTCAGGCCGATCATGCCCATAATCGCAGGCAAAACCGCAAGTACTTGCGAGGGATCGGGATTGCGGCTCATCCCCAAGCCGATTCCCCCCATCGCCAAACCCAGCGGGATCCGAACGATTGTGCCCGCCACGCCCAGGATGATGGCGTCGATGATGATCGCCAGGAAGCGAATCCAAAAGCCGCCAAATCGGCGGGCCGAGCCGCCTTCGCGCAGGCGCTGGTCATAGGCAGGCCGGCACTGAGCACAGACCGAGATGTCCCCGTAGCTGGTGAGCTGGCTGGCTGGAACGGCCCGGCCGCACTCGGAGCAATAGCGGCTGTCGCCGGTTACGGGCGGGGGCACTGCCGGGACCGCCGGGGCCGCACCACCTGATCCGGCACGGGGGCCGCGGACCGCCGCGTGGCGCTGCCAGGCGGCCATGCCCTCGCGCCACACCAGGGTCTCGTCGCGAACTACCCCCTGGCGCAGCAGTTCGTCCAGGTCTGCTTCTTCAATCGGGCCGAGCTGCTTCCCGCCTTCCGCGTAATACCACTTCATTTAGGTCCTCCTTGCGCGCTACGGCACCCGCGCACATAGAGGACAGTGTACCTTTTTCAAAAGAAAAAACCCCCGCCGGTACTGCTGGCTCCGGCGGGGTTCTCGCTCCGGCAGGGTGCGTACAAAACGAAATGAGTGGGCTAGGGCGCAGCCGTGACGTGCGCACGCCGGTTCTGCTGCCAGCAGCTTTCGGTTTCCTGGGTGCAAACCGGCTTTTCTTTGCCGTAGCTCACCACGGCCAGCTGCGGACCGGGAATACCCATCGAGGAAAGAAATTCCTGGACCGCATGCGCCCGGCGATCGCCCAAGCCCAGGTTGTATTCAGCCGACCCACGCTCGTCGGTGTGACCTTCGATGACCAGCTTCTGGCTGGGGTAATCGGCCAGGATCTCCCGGATCACGTTTACGTCGTCGCGCAGGGCTGCGCTGGCATCGCTGCGGATGGTGCTCTGGTCGTAATCAAACAGAGCGTCCTCCAGCTTGGCCAGATACTCGTTCAGCTTCTTCTTGACGTCAGCCGGCATGGTGGTGGGTTTGCCGGGCTGCGCTACCACTCGCGTGGGCTGTACGTTATTCGCCACCGTCTGGGGCGGCGCCTGCTTGGTTGGCGCGGGCGTTCCCGTGGGCACCGGCGTCGGATCCGGCGGCGTATGCGCTACCGGTCTCGGGTGAGAACACGCTGCGCAACCGAACACCACAATTGCGATCAGGAAATGTTTCATAGGGCTTAC
>DATIRX010000202.1:0-4062 GCA_035469225.1 Bryobacteraceae bacterium | reverse complement strand
CCTACCCGTTCAAGATCATCCAGGCTCCCAAAGTCATCGCCATGCTGTTTGAAGGCAACGTGCACAGCTACCGTCAGTTCTTCCTGGACCACGGCCATGACAAGGATCTCGACCCGAGCTGGATGGGCGACTCGATCGCTTCCTGGCAGGGCAACACGCTGGTGGTGGATACCGTGAACTTCAACGACAAGACCTGGCTCACTGGCCGCGGCGCGCCGCACTCCGATAAACTGCACGTCATCGAACGCTACTCCCGCCCGGACCTGGGACACCTTGAAGTCGAGATCACCATGGAGGATCCCGGAGCTTTCACCAAGCCGCACACCTTCAAGCGAAGCCATGTTTTGAGCACCACCTGGGAGATCCACGAATACGTCTGCAACGAGTTCAATGTAGACGCGGACCGGCTGGTCGGCCGGTAGTCCCACGCGAACGCCGGTGCGCAGCTACGAATAAATCATGAACTCGAGCAGGTTCCCGTCCGGATCGCGCACGTAAACGCTGGAGGCTGCTTTCTTGCGCCCGCCCTGGCGCGCCACGGGACCTTCGATCACTTTCACGCCAGCCTTATCGAGCCACGCCTTCAGCGCCGCGGCTGTCCCATCCCACACGAAGCACAAATCGCCGCAGGGAGGCTGGGCCGCCGGCGCGCGCAGGGTAAACGCCGCGTTCTGCCACCAGGCAGGCCGGTGAAAGTTGATCATCTGATCCCCGATGTAGACCGAACAGGCGTTGGCGCTCTCAGTGATCGGGAAGCCGAGCCCGCGATAGAACGCCAGCATGGCATCGGTATTCTGCAGGGGCAGCGCGACATGATCGAAGCCGCGGACGCTTCCCGACTGCTGCCCGGTGAGCTTCGTTGCTCCCGCCGCCGCTGCCGCGCTTTGAACGAACTTGCGTCGAGAAGGTTTCATTGACATACAAAGTTGCTCGCGTCTTCGATACTTCCCGAGCCTTTGTAGCGTGCCTGCCTGGGATACGCGCAGAGCGGGCGCGTCCTCCCCGGCCAAGGCGTATTCGGCCCGGCTGTCGCCACAATGCGCTCCGGAGGAGTGCTCTTTTCGACCCAATTGACCAGCGCGGCAAAGGCTTCGAATTGATCCGTGGCGGGGCCGCCGGCGCAGTGATTCATGCCCGGCACCGCGAACAGCCGCGTGAAATCCGCGGCCGCACCGTTGTTGGCGCGATTGACATCGTTCCACCAGGAGATAGTGTCGTTGATCGAAAACACCGGATCGCTGACGCCGTGAACGATCAGCAGCTTGCCTCCATGATTCTTGAACGCAGCCAGATCCGTCGAGCTGGCCATCATGAAATCCCACACGGATTCCGTGAACTCGCCCGACTTGGCGTACAGCTTGGGCGCATCGCGCTCGAAATCGACATCCAGCAGATACGCCAAAGGACCCGCGCCGGTCGAGGCGACCTGCACCGGCGGCGTCACGAACAGAGCCGAGGCGGACGCGCTTCCCAGCGTCGCAATGATCGCGGAATTGTTGGCGGCGTCGAACGCACCGAGTTTCCACGATCGCCAACCCTGGTTATAGGCATCGTTTATTTTCCCGCCGATGCCGCGATCCCACGCCCAGTCGGCGTACAGCAGCTCGCCTTTGGAGTCCCTGGCGCCCGCGAGAAGTTTTTGGATCGCCGTGACTTGCGCCGCGGACAGACATGCATTCCGCTTGGGCCCCTTGCAGGTGACCGCGGCGAATTTGGGCGTTACGATGGCAGGCGTGCAAGCCGGAAAGTTATCGATGATGCCGTCGGCAAGGCCGTCGAGCGCATCGCACGCACCCAGGATTGCCTGGGACGCCAGGTCCAGATCCTCATCGGTGAAGGTCTTGTTCAACAGCGGTTGCCCGAAGCGATCATAGATTCCGGAGGCCTTCGCGACCTCAGCCAGAGCCTGCACGTCCGCGGCATGGCCGATGAGCGCCGCCTTGGCGAGCTTGAACCCGGGCGAACACGCCAGGATACCGTCGAAATAATCCGGGAAACGCTGCGACATCATCATCGCCTCGCGGCCGCCTTCCGAGCAACCTGCGTAATACGACCGCTCAGGCGCCCGGCCGTAATACGTGCGAATGATCGCCTTGGCCGCCTGTGCCACCTGATCGTAGGAGTTGTACCCGAAGTCGCGCCGGGCTTGTGGATCAAACCCGAAGGTCACGGTGCCGTTGCGATTGGGATCGTTGTTGACGGCATTATCGTGGCCTGAATCCGTGGATACGACGGCGAAGCCCATCGACAGGGCGTTGGTCCGCTGCTGGCCCTGCAGGTTGCCAAGCGCGCTTCCGAGATTGCCGTTCGATCCGCCTCCGCCCTCGAAGAAGAATCGTCCGTTCCATTCCGTGGGCAGGCGCAGATGAAACTTAATGGCGTACATCTGCGCATTGACTCCCGTGCGCTCGTTCATTCGTCCCAGGACTTCGCAGTGCTCCGGCAAAGCGTTGGTGGGCGCATTCAGAGTCGCCGCAGTGATTCGAGTGGTCGGGTTCGGAAGAGCGTTGACCGAGGTCAGACCCGGGCACTTGGACGAAATGTTCTGTCCGATACATGGAACAGCCGCGGCCAGTAAGAACAGGGAACGCAGATTCATGATGTATACATTATGTCGCGAGTCCGACCAGAACCTTGGCGTCCGGCAGAAGCTCCAGACGCTGGATCTGTTCTGCCAGACTGGCGCGCGCCTCCGCGGACAAAAACCCGCCGGCATTCTCGTCAAACTTGGCCCGCAGCTCTTCATAGGTCATCGGATTCTCGGCGGACCCGCGGTTGTACTCTTCTTCCTCAATGAACTGCCGGGCGTCCTTCATCGTGATCTTAACGGCGCCTTTGAAGCGGCCTGGACCCGGATAGTTCGGGTCCACGTGATAGCGGACTTTGCGCGCCAGCGCCAAAATCTCCGGATTGCGGCGGCTCTGATCACTGTAGGCGCGTTTTCCAAGCTCGCCGAAATAGAGCGACTCCGCCACGGTGTATTGCAGGCTGACGCGCCCATGCGAATCCGAAGCCGGGGCGTGTTTCTCCGCAACCGGCTCACACACAATCGACACGATGAACCCGGTAACCGGGCAATCGACGCTCTCGATGTCGCCGGCCTGGAGATCGTGCTTCTTTTTTAGCCGGATCGCGGCACTGATATACGGATGAATGACGTGCGCGGCCGGGAACGGCTTGAACGACGAGTTGCGGCTTTCCCAGTGCGAGCCGAGGTTTGCGTCGATGCGCGCGAAATCCCGGTGAGCGCCGGGATCCTGCACATGGCTGGCGAACAACCCCCAGCGGCCCTCGAATACCTGCGCGGGACCCGTCACGCCCGATCGCGCCAGAATCGCGGCGGTGATCCCGCTCTGCGCCGACCATCCGGGATGCAGGAATTTGGTCTGCGTCCCATCCACCCAGCATTCCAGAAGCCCGGACGCAAAGCTCCCGGCGATACCCGCGGCGCGCGCCATGTGTTCCGCATCCAGCCCTAAGAGCTTTGCCGCCAGATACGCCGCGCCGAAGGTTGCGAACAGGCCAGTGGGATGGAAACCGCGCTTGTGGATCTCGCCCGAAGACACGCTGCCCACCCGGCAGGAAATCTCGTTGGCCAGCGCGATGGCCGTAATCAGATCGCGTCCAGTCACGGCGGTGAACTCGGAAAGCGCCAATGCCGCGGCCACCGCGGGGCTGCTCATGTGGACAATCGACTCATTGTGCGTATCGTCATACTCCAGCGCCTGCGAAAGTGCGCCATTGGCGAAGGACGCCGCGGTCACCCCTACGCGGTCGCCGAACCCGAGAATGGTGCAGGAACCGGACGGAGACATGGCCACTGCGCCATCGCGGGTCGATTTCCCAAACGCGGTTTCCGCTCCCGCCAGCGATAGCCCGATGACGTCCATCACTCGCAGCTTGGTGGCCTCGATCACGTCTGCGGGAAGATCTTCGAACCGGATGCGCGACGCCCATGCGGCCAACTCGCCAGACAGTGGAATGTTCACGGGACTACTGTACAATTGTCAATCCGGGATTGTCATGTCCGAAACGAAAACACTCGCGTCTTATATCGTTACC
>DATIRX010000201.1:0-2033 GCA_035469225.1 Bryobacteraceae bacterium | reverse complement strand
CCCGCAGCTGGCTGCCCGTTACCGGAAGAACTCCCCGGCACGCCTCGATGGAGCGCCGTTCCTCTTACCCATGCACCAATCCAGCTTGAGACGTCCGCTTGAACACTGGTTCGATGCGGAGAACATCCGCCCCGCCATCGTAGGCGAGTTCTAGGACAGCGCACTAATACTACTGTGTTATAAATTGAGAGAGCAACAAAAGGGACAGCAGGGGAGCTGCTGGAGCAGGGCGCGTGCTATCTTGATGCGGAGCGTGGCAATGGACTGCGGGTTATGCCGTTCGGCGCGCACGCGGCGAGCCGCGGGGCTGGAACTCGGGCGGAATCCTCGCCGTGCGTAGCTCCAGTCGGCCGGCGCGGGCAGAGGGGGAAAAACGGGTCCGTTCGATCACCAGGAACCCGTAAGCGGCAATGCAGAGCGTGGCGTGATGATGGAATCCTCGCCACCCGCGACCTTCATAATGTCCCAGCCCGAGTTCCTGTTTGAGCTCTTCGTAATCGCGCTCGATGATCCAACGGTGTTTGGCCAGCCGCACCAGCGCGGTTAGTCTGGTCTGCAGCGGCAGAGTAGACAGCCAGTATTGGGTGGGTTCCGCTTCACTCGCGGGCCATTCCACCAACAGCCATTCTTCCGGATACGGTTCACTCCGGTTATGATCCCGGTGTGCTGGGCGGACCCGAACGGCCGCAAACCGCGATTTCAGTTTGTGCCTGCTTCCTTCCCGCCAGGTCACGGTCTTCCATGCGTGGTCTGGTAACGAAAATGCCAGTTCTTTTACCGAGACCGGCTGATGCTCCGCATCCCGGTGCAACCGGGTGGGCGGACGCCCCCGGCCCTTCCGCCGTGGTTTCGGTCGCGGCACTTCACCGGGCGGCCACACGGTCAGGTTCTCGTGAACGCCGACCGCATACGTCAACTCCAGTTCGGTGATCCCTTCCCGAAATCGGGTTTCATTGCCATAAGCGGAATCTGCCAGGACCGGCGCTTGTGACACCCCTTGCTCCACCGCCTGGCGCATCTGCGCGAGCGCAATCGCCGGCTTGGTTTGAAAACTGATCTCATCCGGGATGCCGGCTTCCTTTCGTCTATCCCGGTCGTTGGCCCAAGTCTCCGGCAGGTATAACCGCCACGCGATGGGAAGGCTGGCGTGGTGGGTCGCCACCGACAAACTCACCGCCACCCGGCAGTTGTCCTGCTTGCCCACTTGCCCGCAGTACTGACGCGCCACTCCAACCGAATGCGTTCCTTTCTTCAAAAAGCCGGTGTCATCCACAATCCAGGCGACCACCGGTCCGTTGTGCTTCATCGCCGCCAAAACATGCTCCCGCACGCTTCCCAGAACGGCTTCGTCACTCCAGGGCGCATCCGCTACCAAATGATGTAGCGATTGGTGCGTGCGCCGGACGTTTTCAGGTGCCAGACGTGCAGCCATCGGCTCCACGCTCTTGCGCTCGCCCGGCAGCAACAGCCCGGCGCAGTAGGCTTTCAATGGGGTATGGCGATCAGCGTGCCCTGCGGCTTTCGCCAGGCCATCTGTGTATGCCGCAAAGCGTTTCTCCTGTGGGCCTGGCGCGGAATGCGTACCCACAAAACAATTCTACAACAGAATGTTTCCTTTGTAACACAGTAATAATAGAAGCCCCGCCCCTGGAGTTCAGCAGCAACATTGCGGACATCGAGAAACAGCTTTTCGCGGCGTCGTGCTGTCGTACAGAGCGCGCACCTGCGGTGCTGCTCCGCGATCGCTTGTCGCACGGCAGGGAAGTACTTGTTCATGAAGAACACCGTTATGCCGTCGACAATGATCTGAGGCAGGCGGCCACCGCGTCGGACACAGTCCCGCAGAATCATCATGCAGGACCGATAACTCGGAGCATCGAACGTCAGATAGAGCGCGAAACAACGCCTCGAGAAGGCATCGGTGAGTATCGTCATCCATGGCCGCCCGAGTGGACGGCCTGTTTCGGAGCAGACGACTTCAACATCCAGCTCGGTGTGGTCGATGTGGCCGATCTCGAAGGGGCGATCTCCAT
>DATIRX010000200.1:0-16971 GCA_035469225.1 Bryobacteraceae bacterium | reverse complement strand
AGCAGATGCGTCCACCTCGGCTACCGCCCTAAACTATCGCTCGCTCGGTTGGGTAATCGCTTCACGTTCCGTGTATTGGATAATCTGCGATTTGAGCGCCTGCATCTCGGGTGGTAACCTGACCACCAGCAACAACAAATCCGGGGTTGTGCCATCCTGCAACATAGCGAAACCCTCGATCGACTCGTTGCTCGGCTTGATGTAACTCATTGTGCCTAGTCCGTTTGAATTTGGTGGCGTGACGTATTCAACCACGTCGTCGCTTCGGTAGGTCAGCTTGTCGGTTTGGTAAGGGCCATAGGTAATCTCAGAGGCCAAGAAATCAAATAGATCGATCACTCTTCGTACATAGTCTCGGTGCTTCGGGAACACCCGCGCGACAACCTGAGCAACCTGCAGTCTTCCGGAACCTTGTCCCCAGGTGTGGCTGAACTTGATTACGCGGCCGGTAATTTCTGGCTGAGGAAATGGGTGTGTCTCGTCAATTGGCTCGGGCCTGACGTAGAAGTGAGACCCGTCAGAGCCGTATACGCCGAAGCAATACCACCCGCGCGGAGCGAGAAGCCCTTGAGTCACCGAGGATTCGTAGTAAGCCAGCTTCTGGGCGACGACGGGGTCGACGTTTACCAGCTTCTCAACTTTAGGTGGGGCATCCACCGGTCCGGCTTGACCGTCTGACTTGCAGGGAACGAACGGGACCCGCACGGCAGAGAGCCTTTGTTGTCCCTTACGACGGGTCTGACCAAAGAGTGCCAAAGATGCAAAACTGAGTGCGATGAACATAGCAGCTAACAGCCTTGTTCGCACTTGTCTCACTTGACTCTAAATTCTACCTTGTACTTGCCCCTCTTAGCTCCGGCTTCTGATGTTTCTTCCAGTCGAGCTCGAATCGCGACGCGCTGCGTTTCGTTCGGTAGGGCAGTTTCGGAGCTCTCTATCTCCTAACCCGTCAAGGAGGGGGCGGGGGAAGGTATGTCCATTGAGATGCCGGTTGCCGGTCATGCCGTGGCGATGCGGGCTGCAGACGAACAGAATGCTACCGTGGTCGCCATGACGGCAGACGGGAGAGTGTTTGTTGGTGTCGAGCCCACCTTGCGGGACGCCTTCATCCACACCAATAAAAGCAGAAACGCGATGACAACTGCGGCGGTAATCCAAGCCAGCGTACGCCGCGCCCGGGCCGGCGACGGAACGGGACCAAACGGAGCCCCACAAGCCAGGCAGTTTGGCCCGTCGCCCCCCGCAAACGCGTTGCATTTTTCACACTGCTTTCCCATCGCTCTGCCTGATCATGGCTCGACCGGCGAAGTTACTTGCCGCCCTTCAGCTGCGAATACACCATCCTGACGAACCGGTCCGCGCTGGTTCCCGCGCCAGCCGGCGAAAGCCCCCCTGGAACCTTCGCATCATAAGGAGCCGTCACTTTCGCGGCCAGGACTTCCTGCTCGCTCTTGCCCTGGTCGATCATCTGCTGCACCCTTGTCTGCACGGCAAGGATCATGTCGCGATACGGAACGATGTCCGTCCGGTGGATGACGGTGCCGTGGCCGGGGATCAGCTTGGTGTTCGGACCCGCCAGCTTCATGGTGGCGTCGAGCGCTTCCAGTGCACCCTTCAACGTGCCGCCATTATTCGTGTCGATGAAGGGATACCCATAATTCCGATAGAAGTCGCCGATCATGATCACGTCCGCATTCTCGAACCGGATCATCGTATCGCCGCCCGTATGCGCTGCCCGAACCGGAATCAGATCGACGATTTCGCCGTTCATGCGCAGCTTCACCGGATCGCCCATGCCGTAGGTCACCACCGGCAGCCGGGCCGGATCCCTCGCGGGGGCTGCCTTGGCGTTGGCCGCCTGCGCCGGTGGACGGGACATTTCCTCGCGCAGTTCTTCCCGGGCAAACAGCAACGCGCCCATCTTGACGAAGTTCGCATTACCGGCCGTGTGGTCGGGATGCACGTGTGTGTTGACCAGGAAACGAATCGGCTCGGAGCTGATTTTCCGGATCGCCGCCAGCACCTTGTCCGTAATTTGTGCGTACTGGGAATCGACCATGAAAACGCCGTCCGGGCCTGCCAGCACGCCAATCCTGCCGCCGGCCGCGTCTTCGTGGCCGGGATCGGCTCCGGCCGAACCGGACAGCATGTAAAGGTTCGGGCCCATTTTCTCAGTCAGGATTTCGATCTTGGCGTAGTCGATTCCCTGCCCCTGCGCCCGGGCACTTAGGGAAACGGCGATTCCGGCCGCGACAACAAGTGAAAACTGCCTGGCGATTCTCATGAGTCTGGCTCCTCTTCCTCAAGATTGTCTCTCACCTGGAATACAATGACATTGGCAGGGGGGACGAACCGATCTTGACGAAAGCGCTGTGGACCATTCAAGCGTTGCTGGCGGCTCTCTTCCTCTTCGCGGGCGGATTCAAGCTGGTAACGCCCATCGAGGAGATGGTCAAACAGATGCCCGTCGCCCTGCCCGGCTGGTTCCTGCAGTTCATCGGCGTCTGCGAAGTGCTCGGGGGTCTCGGCCTGATCCTGCCCGGACTGCTGCGAATTAAGCCCGGCCTGACTCCGCTGGCCGCCGTCGGGCTCGTGATCATCATGATCGGAGCAACCGCGATCAGCGTTATGGGACCCAGCGCAGTAACCGCACTGTTTCCGCTGGCGACCGGAATCCTGGCGGCGTTGGTCGCCTACGGCCGCTGGCGGCTCGCTCCGATCATGCCGCGAGCTTAACTCTCCCGCTTCTCGTGCAGCAGCAGATCCACGGCGTGCTCCATCGAGCCCGCCAGCGTGATCTCTCCCGAGTTGACGAAAAATATCTGATTCACGTTGTCGATGGTATTCAGACGATGCGCGATGATCACCTTGGTCGTGGCTGCGGGCAGCTTGTTGAGAATTTCCTGCAGCAGTTCCTCGGTCACCGTATCGATGTTGGCCGTGGCTTCGTCCAGGATCAGCAGCTCCGGCTCGCGCAGTGTAGCGCGCATAAAGGCGATGAGCTGCTTCTGTCCCAGGCTGATGCTGTTCCCGCTGGTGGCGACCTTGGTCTCCAGTCCTTCCGAGAAGCGCGAGAGCAGGTTGGACAGCTTGGCCTCCTCCAGCACTTCGCTCAGCTTTTCGCTGGAGTAGTCCCGATAGACTTCATTCCCATAGACCAGGTTGTCCCGCACCGTTCCGCTAAACAGAAATGGTTCCTGGGGGATGAATCCGATCTTGCGGGCGCGCTCCTCCGGCGTATACGACCGGATATCGCGGCCATTCAGCATCACCGACCCCTCGGAGGGATCGTACATCCGCGCCATCAACAGAGCGGTGGTGGTCTTACCGCCTCCGGTTGGACCCACCAGAGCGTACGCCTTTCCCCGCTCCAGTTCGAAGCTGACATTCCTGAGGACTTCGGCGCCGTCGGGATAGTGAAAAGCCACATCCCGGAATTCCAGTACCGATTCCGATTCCGCCGGAGCCGCGGCAATCACGGGCATGTCCGATTCCAGGCCCATCACCTCAGAGATCCGGTCCATCGCGGCGAGCGCCAGCTGGAACGACGACCAGACCGTGGCCAATTGCCGCAAGGGGCCGTAAAAATTGTTGACGTACAGCAGAAACCCGATCAGCAGGCCGACCGTGACGTCTCCCGATCCGATCAGGATGATCCCGTAGGCCACCACCAGCAGCTGCGCCAGGTGCGCCGCGAAACCATAGAGAGGCATCAGGATGCCGTTCGCAAAACCCGCTGTCATCGAAGCCGCGAAGTTCCTCTCGTTGGCCGAGTTGAATTTCGAACGGAAGTAATCGCTCCTGTTAAAGGCCACGATCACTTTGAAATTGTTCAGGCTCTCCTGCACTTCCGAGCTCATGCCGCCGAGTGTCTGCAAGCTTTTCATGTTCTTTTGCTTGATCCACGCGGAGGTGGCGCGGCTGAAAACCAGGACCCCCAGGGCGGGCAGCAGCGCGGCGACTCCCATCCGGATGTGCAGGCTGAGCAGAAAAATGGCCGCGCCGGTCATCAGGAAGATGCTGCCCATGAATTGCATCAGAGCCTGCGACACGAACTGGTTCAGCTTGTCCGTGTCATTATTCAGCCGCGAAATCAGGTCGCCTGCCTTGTTCTGGTTGAAGAACACCACAGGCAGCTCCTGCAGCTTGAGGAATAGGGAGTTTCGAACCTGAAATAGGATCCGGCGGCCCACGCTCCCCATCGTGCGGATCTGAATGTAACTGGCCACGATGCCCACCGAATATACGGCCAGCACCAGCAGGGAGAATTGCAGCAGACCGCGGGCATCCTTCAAGCGGATGTAGGTGTCAATGGTGTGCGCGATCAAGGCCGGAGCCGTCAACGCCGCCAGCGAGCTGATGGTGATGGCCGCTACCGCTATGATGATGTGGCGTTTTTCGTCCGCCACCAGGGGTACGAATCGCTTGATCCCGCTGCGGAGCGATACGGGCGCCCGCTTGCTCGGCCCGGTCTCAAGCCTGTACTTCGTAGTGGCTGGTGCTGCGCTGGGAGTCGAAGAGCTGGACATATTCGGGCGATGCCTCCATCAATTCCTGGTGTTTTCCAGTGGCCAGGATCTCTCCCTCCATCAGAAGAATGATCTGGTCGTAATCGACTACCGACGCGATCTTCTGCGTTACCGAGATAAGAGTAATTCCCGGATAATTCTCGCGAACGTTCCTGAGAATGGTTCGTTCCGTAGTAGGATCCACGCGTGCCGTGAAATCATCCAGCAGCAGCACCTTGGGATTGAGCGCCAGGGCGCGAGCCAGCATGATGCGCTGCTTCTGTCCTCCGGAAAGACTGGTCCCGCGCTCGGAGACCATCGTATCCAGGCCTTGCGGAAGGGTCGCGATGAAGTCCTCCAGTTCCGCGGCGGCAATCGCTTTCCTGAGGTCGGCCTCCTGGATGGTGCTGCTGAAGGCGATGTTTTCCCGCAGGTTCAGGTTGAACATCACGCTGTCCTGAAACACCAGGCCGACCTGCTGGTGCAGAGTTTCTTTGTCGTAGGCGTCGATGGGCTCTCCGTCGTACGTAACCAGGCCCGATGTGGGCGGCAGCAATCCGATCAGCAGGTAGAGCAGTTGGGTCTTGCCCGCCGCGGTGGGCCCGATGATGGCCGTGCGGGTTCCCGCCTTGGCCGCAAGGGAGACGTGTTGCAGCGCCATTTTCTCGCCGAATGCCAGCGAAACGTCCTGCAATGCGATGTCGCCGCGCAGATCCCGCACCAGCCCCCCGGTCTTCTGCTCATCGGGCGCGTTCAGCACCATGCCCAGCCGCGCGTAGGAAGCGGTGGCTTGCGCAATCACGGTGCTCATGAATCCGATCAGAATGATGGGGAAAATCAGGATGAATAAGTACGAGTTGAACGCGGTGAAATCTCCCAGGCTCATGCTGCCCGCAATCACGAACCGCCCGCCCAGCAAAAGGATGGTCACCGTCGCCAGGTTGGCGGCCAGCGTGATCACCGGAATCATCGCGGCGAACATTCGCAGCGTCCGCAGACCGATATCCCGGGCTTCCGTGTTCGCCGCCAGAAACTTGGAGTATTCCGTCTGCTGGGTATTCAGCAACCGGATGAGCACCGAGCCCAGGATGCTCTCGTTGATCACTCGATTCAGCCAGTCAATGGCCTCCTGAGCCTTGTGAAACAGCGGCCGCACCCTTCGCAGCACCAGCTGAAAAGTAATGGCGATAAATGGGACCATGCCCAGAACGCTGAGTCCCAGCCGCCAGTTGATCATCAGCAGAAGAACGCCCGCGCCCACGATCAGGAATACCGATGCAATGACGATCGCGATCGCCTGGGAAACGAAGAGCTTCACGGCGTCTATATCGGACGTCAGATTCGTGAGCAGCTTGGACGGCGTGACTCGTTCCACAAATTCGTAGGACTGCACCGAAATCTTGGCGGCCACCCGCGTGCGCAAGTCCTTGGCCACGCGCTCCGAAGCGTAGGTCTGCACGATGCTCTGCAGATACGTCAGCGAAAAAACCAGAAACGCCACCACGAAGAATTGCAGAACCACCGACGAAAGAACAAAGGTCTGCTGCGCGTACGCATCGATCGCGTGCGCGACGATTCTGGGCACCGCCAGGTTCAATCCGCTTCCCGCAACTGTCAGGATCACCAGAAGGAGGATGAGCCCGCGGTACGGCTTCAGAAGAGCGAGCAGTCCCGCGCCTGCAGGGGACTTTCTTCGCGCGTCAGGCATTTTGGGGTTCATATCGGCGCATCAATATGCAAAAAGGAGTAAAACACGAGTTTAATCTAAAGTCGGGAGACGTTGACGGAAAGGCGGGCGGGATGGAGGGGCTAACGATCAAAAGGCCGGCTCGACGAATTGAGCTCGTCGGACCGGCCTTCGATTCTGCAAGACAATTAACGACGCGAGCGTGAGCCGTTACCCCCGCCGTTGCCGTCTCCGTTGCCGCGGAAGTTGCCGTTGCCGCCGCCGTTGCCGCGGAAAGCCCCTCCACCGGAAGGGGACGGGCGGCTTTGGGCAGGTGCCTGGAAGCTCTGGGCTCGAGGACTGGACCTGTATCCTCCGCCCCCGCCGTTGAACGATTGCGATGGACGGCTCTGCGCAGGCGCCTGGTAACTCTGCGGGCCAGGCGCCGACCGCTGATTCGAACGGAATCCGCCACCGCCGTTGAACGATTGCGATGGACGGCTCTGCGCAGGCGCCTGGTAACTCTGCGGGCTGGGCGCCGACCGCTGATTCGAACGGATTCCGCCACCACCGTTGAACGATTGCGATGGACGGCTTTGCGCAGGCGCCTGGTAACTCTGCGGGCTGGGAGCGGATTGGAATCCGCCGTTCCCGGCGTTACCTGAAAACGTCGGACGGTTCTGGGCCGGCGCTTGAAAACTCTGCGCGCCGCGGTTTCCCCTCTGGTTCAGGGTGTTCCCCTGGTCGCGATTGCCGAAGCGGCTCCCTTGCGCAGGAGCCATCGGAGACTGCGAAGGCGCCACTTGCGACCGATCCCCATTAAACTGAGTCGATCCTCTGGCTGGATTCGATCCTCTGAATGACGAATCCCGCTGTGTGGAGAAGCGTTGTCCGCCCGCTTGCCCGCCGGTAGACCCATTGAATCCTCTCGAAGTCCCACCGCTATAACCACCGGTTGATCGATTAAATCCGCCGCCGCCGAATCGATTATCTCCACGTGTCGTCCCTCGGAAACTGTCAGCGACCCGGTTGTTGGAGTAAGCGACACCCCGGCGGTGATCCGGATTGTGCGACCAGTTGTTTCCGCCTCCGTATCCGCCTCCGTATCCGCCGCCATATCCGCCGCCATACCCGCCGCCATATCGCCCGCCGCGATAACTATTGAAGTGGTAGCGATCGAAGAAGTAGCTGTTCACAACAATCCCGCCGCCGAACCAGTTGGGTTCCCAGCCCCAGCTGCTCCATCCCAGACCGCCGAAATATCCCCCGATCGGAATTCCGTAGCCGTAGGAGAATCCGAATTCCGGGTAGTACAGGGACGGGTAATAACCATAACTGGGCGGTCCCCACACGTACTCGGGATCGTACGACGGCACGTAGACCACCTGCGGGTCGGCAGGTTGAATTTCGATCACGGTTTGTGGACCTTGCGCATCCATCGTGACAATCTGCTGCTGATTCGATGCCAACCGGCCGTTCGCCTGCGCCTGGGCCCGCAATACCTGGATGGCGTTCATCACATCGCCTTGTTGAGCCAAGAAAGCGTTGCCCAGATCGGTAACCCAGCGAATGTCCGAGTTCATTCGACTGACCACATCCGGAAACGCGACCAGAGCCTGGATGCTGGCATCCCAGTTCTGCTGGCTCGCCGCCGCGATGAGGTCCTGTCCTGGACGGTTGCGGTTCTGCTGCAGCCACTGCCCGACTTCGACTACCTCCAGCGGATAAGTGGCAGCCACTAAAATCTGGCTCAGTAGAGCGTCAGGATAGAGCGCGATGGGTGCTACCAGATTCTCCAGCTGCTGCTGCGGCAGAAGTTGCGCAGGCTGGCCTTGCGCGTCATACGGGAGGTCTTGCGCGGCTTGCTGGGGAAATCCTTGCTGGGGGTAGGCTTGCGGAAATCCTTGGCCGAACAGGAGCGAGCTCGGCAGTGCCAACGTCAGGATCGCAAGCACCACAGCAAATCGACTCGGTTTCATGGCACACCTCTATCTGAAATCCGGTGATTAGAATGCACGCTTCAGGCCAAACGTCAACATCCTTATTCTTAAGCAGTTGACGGGAAATCTGAGTTTTGAAAGGTGGTTGGAAACCACCGCTGCCGCTGGATCGCGGCCGGAACCCGTTAGCCGCGAGCCACGGGAGCTTCTCGCACAACCTTATCGGCCGCGTTAGGCGAAGGTTCTTGTGACGTGGAGACGGCCAACTGGTCGATTTGGTTCAGGGCCTCCGCCAGCGTCGTCACCACGGTGCCCCCGAACGCTTGACCGAGCCGTTCCGCCGCGCTTTCACTGGTGGAGAAAGTCCACAAGCCTACGATGATCTTGAGATCGGGAAACCGCGCCCGCAGGCGTTTATTCATGGTGCGAGCGTTCAAGACGGCAAACGGAGGCAAAGAGGAGATGCACACGACATCCCCGGGATGAGGGACGATTCCGGCCATCTCCTCGACCGCGTCGGGAACGGAGTCTGCCAGTGGCAAGCACACCACCGGATAGCCTGCCTGCTCGAGCGCCTGAGACAACATGGCAGCGCTGATTTCATCCGCCTGATCATTGGCAGGCAAACAAATAACCCGCATGCCGCGGCCGCCGGACCGCAGTGCCGGCTCCGGAAGTCTGTACTCGGCCAACTCTCCAATCAGTTCACTAATGCTTTGGACAATGAAGGCCTCTTTGGCTTCGTCCAGCGCGCCTTTATGCCGATCCTGTTCCGCCAGGCTCAGCGCGGGAATAATGACCTGATCGTACAGCTCGATCGGGGTACCCTCTTTAAGAAACCCGTCCACCACGGTTTGCGCTTCCTGCTGATCCAGGGCCAGAAGCCGCTGATAGAAGCGCGCTTCGGGCGAAAGCACCGGCTCGTCGCCCAGCAGGACATTCAGAAACTCCAGCTGCGGAACGTGCCGGCCCAGAACCACCACACACACCGTCAGGGGCATGGACAGGATCAGTCCCGCGGGCCCCCACAGCGCTCCCCAGAATACGGCCGCGACCAGAATTGCCAGAGGAGAAATACCCGTGCGGGCTCCCCCGATCACCGGCTCCACCACCTGCGACGCGATCAACTCCACCGCGGTGAAAAAGCCAAGTATCATCAGCGGCGGCGTCCAGCTGTCAAACACCCCGAGCGCCAGCAGAAGCGGCAACGCGCCTCCGATCAAGGGGCCGATATACGGAATAAAACGCAGGAGTCCCGCCAGGACTCCCCACAGGAGGTAGTTCGGGATCCCGATGAAATACAGCCCCGTTGCGATCAGGCATCCGTAGACAGTGTTCAGGGAGAATTGCACCAGCAGGTAGCGGCTGACGCCCAGGGCAGCATCGTCCAGAACCTGCGTCATGGTATTCAGCTGGCGCGGCGCCACCAGCCGGATCAGCCGGTTTCGCACGTCTTCACGCTTCATCAGGATAAAGATCGTGAACACCACCACGATAAAAGCAGTGCCCAGCGGCATCACCACCGGAGCCAGCATGTTACCCAGATACTGAAGCGCGCTGGGCGGGTGCTCGACGACCTCTACAGGAACGGGGCGCGAAGGGGGCGCGGCGGAGCCGGCCGCACCCGGCTGAAGCGTTAATTCGTCGCTCAACTCCCGGACAGTGTCGGCAGCCTTCTTGAGGGCGCTTCCGGCAGGCCCCTGGAGCGCGGCCACCTTTTTGTGGATGTTCTCCCGGTAGCTGGGCAGCTGGCTGATCACGTCGATCAGCTGACTGCTGACAACCCAGCCGATCGCGCCTGCCACCAGCAAGGAGACCAGGACCACCACTCCGACGGACGTCACGCGGCCCAGCCGGCAGCGTTCCAGCACTTTTACCACCGGCGTCAGCAGGAAGCTGAACAGCACCGCCAGGGCGAAGGGAATGAGTACTTCCCGAGCGAAGTATAGAGCCGCGATCGATAAGACGAAAGCGATCAGCGGCAGAAATCGCGAAGGTCCTGGTAGCGGATTAGAACGTGCCAATGTTAACCCTCATGCACTCAGAGGGCCAACTGATTATAACCGCGAAATACCAGCCTGGGGGAGGCGCGCCGCCCTGGTCTCGTTTGGTCTGATCCAATCTGCCGCAGCAGTCGCTGTGAAGCCTCCGATATTCATGGCAGTCAGTCGGTCTTGAAATCGCCCGCCAGATGATCGATCCCATCGCTTCCGTAGTAGCGGGCATCCACGGGAGCCTCGTGCTTGAGGATTCTCCACGCTTCCTTTTTGAGAATATCCGTGGGACAGTGCACGGCCAGAAATCCAGCCCCGTGCCGCGCATGCTCCAGGTCATGATCCGCGTAGACCTGCTCGGTCGCGAAGAATCGCGACAACCCCTGCATGAGCAGGCTTCCCACGCCGGACTCCTGCTTTGCCAGCCGGACGACTTCCGCGCCGTCCGTGGCAATTACTTCATCTGAAGCGAATCCGGCCACTCGTAGTTTGGTGGCGGCCAGCGCAGCCGCCGCCAAATTGCGAAAAACAGCCACCAGGTAGTGGTTCGGATAGAAGATCCCCAGCTTGGTATCGGATTCCTTGAAAAAACCGGCGAGCGTCGTCATCACTTCCTAGATTTTCACGAGGTGACCCGGCCTCCTCGAAAGAAATGCAGCACCAGCAGGACGATACCGATGACCAGAACAATGTGAAGGAAACCGGTGGTCACGTGAAACGCAAACAGTCCCAGCAGCCACATCACAATCAGAATCGCGGCAATCGTTGCTAACATCTTTGCCTCGCTTTCATCCCGACCTGCGGCTTTAAGCCATCGGTCACTAACTAGATACTCCTCTCCTCTCTTCGTTACTGTCAGCTGCTCGCAAGCCCTTCCCCAAAGCCCTCAGCCGCAGAAAAGAATACGGCGGAGGGGACAAACCCTCCGCCGCTTAAGTTTCGTTCGAAACGCTATGATCTGAACCTGCTTAGGGTTTCTCGTGCGGGGAATACTTGCCGAGCACACTAAGCAGCGGCCGGGCCGCCGCGGTCGGCTGAACTTTCCCTTCCAAAATCTCCGATTGCGCGATCTTTCGTCCGTACACGTCTGCGTTATCGTCCGTATCCGGGCGCAAGGTGGATCCTTCCAGGCTGATGCCCGCGAAGACGCCGCGCGCACGAGAGTAGGCCAGAATCTCGGCGTGCATTTGGGCGTCAGTAGCCGCTTTGGCCGTACGCCCAACGGGTCCGCCCATCACGCTGGCGTCCCCGCCCACGGTGAATTTGTCCTGGAGCAACTTCTCCTTACCGCGTGCATTCATGACTACCAGAATCAGGTCCGTCTCACCCGCGCCGATCTGCAGGCCGATGCTGCCTCCCTCCACACGAATGGTGGATGGCGCCGTCCAGCCGTTGGCGCTGCGGCAAGTCAAAACGCCCTTGCCGTACTGTCCGCCGATGATGAAGCCGGCGCGCTTCAAGCCGGGAACAATCGCCACGCAATGGGATTTTTCAAGCAAATCCTGCGGAATTCCCTTGTCGTCGGCGCCCATGATTTCCGTGAACACCGTCGCGGCTTCCTGGAAGCGCTTGTCATGTTCGTGGTTCTTGTGATGGTCCTCATCTGCGGCCATCAACGGAGCGATTGCGAGCGTGCCCACAACGCAGCTGCTTAACAAAAATGCTTTCATCACGTACCTCCCTGAATCTCCGCGGAGACGGCAATTGTTGCCGAACCCGTCGTCGCCGCCAGTCCAGCGTCGGGCCGGAATTGGAGACAAGTACCGGTACTGCACGTATGCGGCCAGACCGATCAGGCCCGTTAGTTATTGAAAGCATGGGAAGAGTCCAACGCCAGAACCGGCCGTGATCGGCAACAATTGCTTTACCGGCTACCGCTGGTCACTCTGCGGCGTTACACTCTGAAGGGATTGGAGTAGTTCATGGCAACCAAGCGAAACATTTGCTGGCGGGCGGCCCTAGCGGCCCTGGCCGGCTTGTTGTCGACACCAGCCCCCGCGCAATGGCTCAACTATCCCACCCCCGGAATCCCGCGCACCGCGGACGGCAAGCCGAATCTCGCCGCCCCCGCGCCCCGGACCGCCGACGGCAAACCCGATCTGTCCGGTGTGTGGAGGGGGCCTGGAGCCGGCGGCTACGACCGGAACGTCGCCAAAGACCTGAAGCCCTCCGACATTCAACCCTGGGCCGAGGCGCTGTACCAGCAGCGCGTCCGCGACATGGGCAAAGACGCTCCGCGCGCCAACTGTCTGCCCGATCCTTTTCCCTACTATCACGCGGTCGACCTGGCCCGCTTCGTCCAGACTCCCGGGCTGATCGTCATTCTGTATCAGGGCACTACCAACAGCGTGCACCGAACGGTCTTCACCGACGGCCGTAAGCTCCCGGACGATCCCAATCCGGCCTGGCTGGGCTACTCGGTCGGCCACTGGGAAGGTGACACGATGGTGGTCGAAACCGCCGGATTCAACGACAGAAGCTGGCTGGACATAGAAGGACACCCCATCACCGAAGCCCTTCGCATCACGGAGCGTTTTCGCCGCCGTGACTTCGGGCACATGGATCTGGAAATGACCATCGACGATCGGAAGGCGTTTACCAGGCCGTTTTCCTTCAGGATGGACAAGACCCTGGCGCCCGATACCGACCTTCTCGAAAGCGTGTGCGAGAACGATCGCTCCGTCCCCCACATGCTCGGCGGGACCGAAATCACCAGGCTGGCCCCCGCGGTTCTTTCGAAATACACGGGCGCCTACGAGTACGCACCGGGACGCCCCGCAGCCATCACCGCCGAAGGCGATCTGCTGTTCCTGCAGGAAGGCGCGAATCCCCTGAAGCTGCCCTTAGCGCCCAGGTCGGAAACGGTCTTCGTTTCGCGCACCGAAGGCAACTGGATCGAATTCATCAGGGACGCCCAGGGCGCCGCCACCGGGTTTATCTACCATGGCGGAGGCACGGATCGCAGGGCGGTCCGCAAACGATGAAAATACCTTATTGAACCGCGCGGCTCTTTCCCGCGTCCAATAGCCAGGAGCAAGAAGGGCGGTAATTGCATGTTTAAGAAATTGCCCGTTTTGGTGCTGGCTTCGATCCTGGCCCTGGCGGTCCCGGCTTCGATGTTTGCCCAGCGCGGCGACGGAAATCGCGGGGGCGGCGGCGGAAATCGCGGAGGACAAAATTCCTCAGGCGGCGCACGCAGCTTCAACGGCGGAGGAGCACGTAGCTTCAACGGCGGGGGCCAACGGTTTTCTGGCGGAAGAAACGAATTCCGCGATGGGAATGCGTACCGCGGCGGAAATGCGTACCGTGGCGGGAATGCGTATCGTGGCGATAGCTATCGCGGCCGTGTTTATTCCTACGGGTACAGCGCGCCCTACCGATATTATTCGCCGGGTTATTCGTTCGGCTACTCGTACGGCTACCCCTATAGCGATGGGTATGTCGACTCGTGCGGCTACTACGATGCGTACGGCTACTGGAACGCCAACCCGGCCTGCTACGGGGATCCGTACTCGTACGGCTACGGCTACTAGCGGCAGAACTGGTCGAATGCGTCGGTGAGCATCCGCGCGATCTCGGGCGCCTCACGGCGTTCGATATCGCTGCGGTGCATCATGTACACCGGCTTGCCGTTCTGAAACAGAGCGATCGAGGGCGACGAGGGAGGATGCTCCCGCAAAATCTCCCGCAGGTGAGCTACGGCCGCTTCGTCTCCGCCCGCAAATACCGAGGCAGCTGTCGCCGGTTTCACCCTATGCTGCATCGCCAGTCCCACAGCCGGCCTGGCGCGCCCCGCCGCGCATCCGCAGACGGAGTTCACCACCATCAGCACAGTGCCGCGCTCCGGCGCGAGCAAGCGGTCCACATCTTCCGGCGTCCGAGCCTCCTCGACGCCGTATCGCCTGAGGTCCGCGCGCATGGGAGCCGTGAGTTCGTCAGAGTATGCCACGGTTTGATTCTAACAGAGGCTATTTCTTGCTCCTGGCGTTCGTGATGTTCTGGTCCGTCCAGTTGAGGATGACGTCAGCGACTTCCAGGTTGTTGCTTCCGATCATCATCATGTGGGTGGTTCCCTTGAAGATCGGGTTTCCCAGTTCGTCGAGCTTGATGTATTCCGCCTTCGCGATCCCCTTACCAGCCTTGCGGCGGGCGTTGATCTCATCCACCGTGGTTTGACACACCGCGCTGGTCGCCGTGTAGTCTCCCTTCAAAGCCAGGTACGGGATGTTGTCGAAGTCCTCAGCCTTGAGCCCGCTGTTGGGAAGCGAGCACGACCCTTCGATGGTGATCAGACCCTTCACTAAACCCAGATGCCCGCGTTCTTTTAAGATCCGGACCATGTGGTGCCCCATGATGCCCGATTGAGAATGCGTCGCCACCACCGCTCCGCCCAGCCTCTCCACCAGGTCGGCGAGCGCCATCGGCGTCCAGGTATTCGCCGGCGGGATCTCCTTGGGCTCGCAGGTCGCGCAGATCGACGCCGGCAGGGTCACCTCTGCGTTGGGAACCAGCTGCTTGTAGTACTCCAGGGCGAAATCCTCGTTGGGTCCCGCCGGATTCGGACCGATCGCCCCTTTGCGCGCCGCGATATTGGCATCGATCGCGCCCAGCGGGTAGGCCGGGAAGTACTCGTTGGTGTGCGTCGCGTCATCGGTGGGCGGATCGCCCGGATCCCCGTGGCGGATCAGTTTGCCATCCAGGATCGTCGAGCCGGGCGGAATCAGGTGGCCGAACCACTGCGTCCATGCACCGTTGTCCGTGATCCTGCCGAAGGAGGGGATCATGGCCAGGCCCTTCTGCACATCGCCGCCGCGGATCAAGGCCGCAGCTTCATGAATCACCGATTCGTCGAAGCCGGAGCGCCCGCGTCCCGCCTGATCCACCAGGTAGGTGGAAATGCCCTTGCGTACGAAATAGGGATACCAGCCTTCGCGCCCATCGGGTGTCGATTCCAGGCACGCTGCCGTGTGCGTAGATCCATGCACCATGATCACCGGAGCCGCGTTGCGCTTCTTGGTCGCCGGAATCTGAAACTGGACGTACATCTGCCCGATGGTGATCTGATTCGGCGCCGCTTGTTGATTCGGACCGGGAACGGTGGCGTAGTTGGTGATCTTCGGCACGCCGCCGATAAAAAAGCTGCCCTGATCCTCGATCACCAGCGGCTTGGTGAGAAACCTTTTCGGCGTTTTCACCTGGGGCGTGTCTGCCGCGCCAGCGCTGCCGGCAAGCGCGAGCAGCACGGTCGCGGAAAACACCACTCGTTGATATCTGAATGTCATGGAAGCTCCTTTATGCCAGTTTCATCGCGCTGAACATGGCCGCGCGCTGTTCCCGAAGCGGATCGTTCTCCACCTTGCTCTGATTGTTGAACACCATCGTGGGCCGGTCCTTGGGGTTGAACGCGGGCCAATGCGGCAGCTTGGGCGTATTCGGGTCGCCCGTGCGCGCAAACGCGATCCATGCACTGCTCACTTTATCCGCCAGCGCGGGCGCGTCCGGACTGTCCTTGGTCATGCGGTTGGTCTTGATATTATCGAACGCAAACGGAATCTCGATGGTGTGCGGCGACTTCAGCCGGCCCCCGTCGATGGGCGTCTCCCAGCGGAAGTAATACAGGTACACCGGACCCTTTTGCAGCGCCGCACGCCGCTCGGCGATCTTCATCACCGGCGCGCCGTAACGATGGTCGCTGATGATGAGGAAATACAGATCCGAAGGTGTGGCTCCCGGATTCGCCTTGCGGTACACATCGATCACGTGGCTGGATGGATCCCCCAGCAGATCCCTGATGCGGCTGCCCAGCCCCTCTTCACTGAGTGAAAACGCCGCGGCATCCGCGCTCGAGGTCAGCTCCGTCCGCGTCGATCCCAGCATCAACGGCACGCTCGCGGATACGTCCGACGCCGTGGGCGCGAACGGATGCCGAGGAACCGCTTTCCCGTCCACCGTCGGCGAGAATCCCATGGTCATTGGATCGACCTTCATACTCCTGTTGACATCGAAGTAAGCCGACATGATCCGATCCACCGGCAGACTCTGCAATTCGCGCACCTGCGATTTATTCAGCCCCAATTTGGCGAGCAATTCCGCGGCGACTCGGGTAGCCTGATCCTGCTCCACCAGCGAAATCGTGGGACCGCTTTCGATGATCGCGCGATGAAATAACCCCTTGGCCGAGGGCATGGCCAGCAGCGTCCCCACTTTGCGGCCGCCTCCCGATTGGCCAAAGATCGTGACGGTATTCGGATCGCCACCAAAGTGTTCGATATTCTGCCGCACCCATTGCAGCGCATGCACGATGTCCAGCATGCCCACGTCGCCGGATTGCGCGAAGTCGGGTCCGCCGAACTCTGCCAGGTACGTAAATCCGAGTACGTTGATCCGGTGATTGATGGTGACCACCACCACATCGCCGCGGCCAGCCAGGTTGGTCCCGTCGGTTCCGGGCGAGGATCCCGATCCCGAAGCGAATCCTCCGCCGTGGCACCAGAACATGACCGGCCGCTTTTTGCCATCGTTGACCGCCGGCGTCCATACATTGAGCACCAGGCAGTCTTCGCTTTCAGCCGTCAGCCCGGCCCCGGCGATCGCGATATCCGAGGTCGCGCGCCTGGTGCCCGGCTCAGTCTGCGGCGCGCTGGGGCCCCAGGCCATTGCGTCGCGCACACCGGTCCACTTGGCCGGATTCACCGGCGGCATGAAGCGATTCTTCCCCGCGGTGTTGGCGCCGTACGGGATGCCCTTGAAGGTCTTGATCCCACCGGCTTCGACGCCGCGAACTTTGCCGAAGGCGGTGTCGGCGACGACGAACTTCTCGTCGGCCCCTCGCGCGCTGCGGACAAATGCGCCCGAGGCTGCTG
>DATIRX010000199.1:0-4384 GCA_035469225.1 Bryobacteraceae bacterium | reverse complement strand
CCGTCGAAGAGCCGCAAATAATCCCGCCGGTCCGTCCAACGCCGTTCCTGACGCACACGCACCTAGCTCCGCCAGCTCGACCGCGGTGACCGCATTGCGCGCCGCGAAGCCGGCATGGAAGAACATGTCGTCGGCGCCCGACGCCGCCCATTCGTTCAGGCCGACGGTTGAGTTCGCGGCGAGGCCCAGCGCGCTCGTGCAGGCGTCTTCACTCAAACCGAGCATCCGGCCACCGGCGACGGATGCGCCCAGCGGCCCGGTGATGCCGGTGGGGCGGAACATCCGTACCGTGTCCTGGTCCATCAGCGCACGGCCCATGGATGCGCCTACTTCGTATCCGCAGATCGCCGCGGCGATGAAGTCGCGCCCCGTCACGATGCGCGTTTGCGCCCGGGCTTGCGATAGCGCCAGCAGTGTCGGGAAGATCACGACGCCTAAGTGGCTCACCGAGCCGGTGTGCATGTCTTCGCGAACCAGACCATGTCCCAACACCGCATTTGCGAACGCGGCTTCCGCGGCGGAGGCGCGCACACGGGTCCCGATCACCGACGCCGCGCCGCTCGCGCGTCCCGCCACCTGGATGGCCTGGCAGCTTTGTGGAAGGTCCAGCGATTCGTAAGCGCAGGAGAGAAAATCCAGCAGCAGAAGCTTGATTTTTTCGATCGGCTCGGGCGCAAATTCGGCGAACCCGAGTGATGCGCGCACTACCTTGCGGGATAGCGTCATGTCCTGTGGGTTCAGGCTACAGACCGGCCACCGGAATCGACAGCACGAACTCCACTCCGATGTTGACGCCATCGCGCGTCGCTGGACGGAAATCCCAGCGCGCCAGCGCCGCAAGCAGCGCCTGGTCCGTCTCAGGCTTGATGGGCCGGACGACTTTCAAGTTCTCCACGCGGCCGGCCGCGGTGACGTATCCATGTACCAGAACCTGTTTGTAGAAGGAAGGCACCGCGACATCGGGGCGCACCAGAGTCGTCGGATAGGGCGCCTGCACCCCCACGGCGGTTCCGATTTTCACCACATTGCCGCCCGGGGAAGCGTCCTTCTCCCCCGGAACGCAGAAATACAGAGCCCAGTCCTTGGGAGTTCCCAGCGCCACGTACACGGTGTAAATCGGCCGTCCCGTCAGCAGTTCCTTGCTCTCCGGAAAAGGATCGCCGGAAGAGGATTGCACCACCACGGCATCGAAAGTTCCATTCGATGCTCTGCGCTGCATGCCGCCTTTGGGAATGGGCGGATTCGAGCTGGCGCCCCCGCCGAGAATGGATACTCCGCCTGCGGCGTTGCCGGGAGTGCCCGAAGATCCTGCTCCTCTGCCGCCGTTGACGCCGCTATTCGCACCGCTAGCCGCGCTGTTTGCTCCGCTGTTCGCGCCGTTATTCGCCCCGGCCGCCCCCGGACCGCTGGATCGTCCATCGCCCGATCTCGCCGCGGCTCCCGAAGAATCGCCGTCCACGGTTCCTGCCCTGAGCACCACTCCATCGCCGGTTGCGCCCAGCACGTTCCCCGGCGGAACCACCAGCTTGTCGGAAGGAGCCACCGGGCGGTCGCTCAGAGACAGAATATTGGCCGCATCGCCCGCACGCGAAGGCGGCAGAGCCGTCAGCGGCTTGGGCGGCTGATCTTCGATCACCGGCGGCGGTGCGGGCGGCAGAACCAGCCTGGAGGGGGGAGGATTGAGCGCCGGAGCCGCGCTCGCCAGATCGATATTCGGCGGAGGCGGCGGAGGCGGCAGCGAAGGATCGGGCGGCGTCGGCGTGCGCCTGCCCGGCACGATGAACGGCTTGGGAATCTTGGGAAGCTGCGCGGTGAACACGCGGAACGACGGCAGCGGCGTATTCGGCGGCACCAGATCCGGCGGGGAGAGCGGCTGGATCAGCGTCGATTCCGAAATCAGGTTGCGCTTGATCTCCGGCGGAACAAAGACCCGAGGAGCCTGGCGGGCCGCTGCCTGGGTGGTTGCGGGCGGCGCCTGAAGCTTCACCGAAGTAGCCTTGGCGGCGAGTTTCTGCTCCTCGGCGGGCTTGGGCTTAGGCGGCTCGTCTTCCCGGGGGGCCAGGCGCTGCACGAAAAACAACTTGTCGCCGATGCGGATCACGGTCGGATCGATGTTGGCGCTGGTATGGAGGGGCGGCGGCGGGGGAGGCTGATAGAGCGATAGCGACCAAAGGCCAATGATGGCCACTGAGTGGAAACAAATCGAGCCCACCATGCATACCGGGGAGGGGCCGCCCAGGCCGGGCGCGCGCGTCTCAAAAAGCCCCTCTTCGTGCGATTTTGTTCGGGATTCGGAGTTGATTCGCACGCGCACTAGGTGCTCTTAAGCGGTCTTGATTCCAGGTCTGGCCGATGCCCGGCTGCGCGCGCGCACCTGGCTGCGCATGCGCAGATCCCGCCCGGCTTCGGCCTCGCGGGTGTTCCGCAGATTCTTCAGACCATACAGCGCCAGCTCGAACCGGTCACGCGCGCCGACTTTTTCAAACAGCGTGGTGAGATACGCCTTCACGGTGCCTTCGGCAATGCCGAGCTCGGTGGCGATCTCGCGGTTCTTGAGTCCCTGCACTAACAGGCCCAGCAATTGCGTCTGCCGGCGGCTCAGGCCCACCGGGCGCCAGTGCAGCAGCGTATTGGCCAGCGAGCGCTCCATCCACATCTCGCCGGTGGCCGTGAATCGCAGGCATTCCAGGATGGTGGCGGGTCCGGCGGTGGTGCTCAGGAAGCCGCGGACGCCCATCTCCATGGCCTGATGCGCCAGCTCCGAGGAGAAATCGCGAGCCCAAAGGATGATGGCCGATTCCGGCGCCGCCCGCCGCACCGAGCTCAGTTGCGCCAAATCGCGATCCAGCGCCAGGCTGTACAGGATGACGTGGGTCTGATGGCGCTGCGCTGCGCCGGCAAATTGCTCGGCGGCTGCACACACGCCTGCGATCCCGAATCCAGGTTGTTCCGCCAGTACGGACTGTAATCCGATTTCGAGCGCTGGCTCGTCCGTGAACGCCAGAACGCTCAATGGGAATACTTGAGCTTGGGGCAGAGAATCCTCCTCTTTCGCTGCCGGAACAGGGGCAACACTACTCGTGCAAACACGGTTCTTATTCAAAACGGACCGCTTACTTAAAGATCTTACAACGGGAGAATGCACCTTACAAGCTGGTCTCCGGTCCACAATTCGACTAGTACTACAGCTAGTACTATACCGACTTTAGTGTATGGCACAATACCTGCAATTTATAGTCTTGAGTCCCACAGGGAAACACCCTAGTATAAGTGAACAGCCGTCTTTACAGTTGTTCGGAGGAATCGGAGAAATGAGCGACCCCGCTCGGGCCTTCTCTGCGCGCGTACAGTTGCCTTGTCGCGTGTTTTGCGGCCCGGAATCGTTTCTAGAACTGTCGGGCGTAGCCGTGTCGATCGACACGGGCAGCCTGGTGCTTTCGATGCCGGCTGGGAACGCAGACCAGCAGGCGCCGCAGCCGGGTGACAGAGTGCGCCTGGAATTGTCGCTTCCCGTAACCGAGTCAAACGCGGGCGCCAAGTGTCTGGAAGTGCGCGCGCGCGTCTCGAACATCACCCAGCAGGTCGACGGCTCGCGCCAGGTGACGTTTACGTTTCGTAAAGCCAGCTTTAAGGATCTGGTGGAAGATCCCTTACCCAAAGCGTCCAAGGCGGACGGTAAAGTTTGGAGGATGTAGCGATGATGCGCGATCGGAAACAGGAAAAAGGTAGCGCGTTGGTTGAAATGGCGTTTATGATGCCATGGATCGCATTCTTGTTCGTCGGGGTGTTCGACTTCGGATTCTACACTACCGCTGCCATTGCAACCCAGAATGCTGCGCGCGCAGCCGCGATCCAACTTGCAAACGGATCGACGTCGGATACCTGCAAGACGATCCGGGATGAGCTGAGGCTAATGCCTAACATGAACGGCGTCACGACATGCGTGTCGCTCCCATCGGCAATCACGAATGCTCTGCCAGTGGCTTTTTGTGCAACGACCCTGAATGACACTGTCAACACTACCTGCAGTTCTACTTATACAAAGTGTGCGGACTGCGCGGGGTCAGCCGCCACCGGAACGAACGCTACAGCGATTCAAGCGGTGGTGACTTATCAGACCGTGCCGCTAGTTCCGATCCCGGGTATTTTGATGGGTCGGATGCAACTGACCAGAATCGCGGAAGCGAGGGTGTTGCCATGAGATGTGTAGCGTCCAGAGGTGCAACTACGATCGAGATGACGATGGTCGGGATCCCGCTCATCTTTATTCTGATCTCGATTTTTGAGATATCGCGCGGCATGTGGATGTACAACACCGCTTCGACCGCTGTGCGAGAGGGAGTTCGCTTTGCATCGGTACACGGAATAAACTGCATAAACAATC
>DATIRX010000198.1:0-2957 GCA_035469225.1 Bryobacteraceae bacterium | reverse complement strand
TGCCGAATTATCGGACCGCGGAAGAGAGCGATCCTTTTACGCCCTTGAGCACGCGCCGGAAGTACTACATCGGATACAAGGATGCCACGGACTATCCGATTTTTTTCGTATCCGCGGCGCTGGCGGGTCTGGGACAAATGACCGACCTGCATCCTCAATTCGGGCAAGGCCTGAAAGGATACGGCAAGCGACTGGGCGGATCGGTGGCGGACCAGCTGGTCGGCAACATCCTCACCGAGTCGGTGATGCCTTCCCTGCTGCACCAGGACCCGCGCTACTTCCGGCGAGGCCGGGGAAGCGTCCTTGGGCGCACCGGCTACGCCGCCAGCCGTGTCTTTGTAGCCAAGAACGATACAGGCAAGTGGGCTTTTAACTTCTCGGAAGTGAGCGGGAACGTGATCAGCGCGGCCGTTGGAAACGCGTATTATCCCCACGAGCGCAAGCTGGGAGATAACATCCAGCGTTTCTACTCGCAGATGGCCACGGATGCTTTTTCGCAGATCCTTAAAGAGTTCTGGCCGGATGTGAAGCGCAAGTTCAGTCGCCACAAGCCCTAGATACTTTTCTTAACAAAGTACTTGACATTTATTAGGCGCTTCCGTATCCTGGAACTCATGGCGAATGTCCGCCCGATTCGCAACGCACCCTCCGAACCAATTCCGCTGCATAGCCACGCCCTCGACAATCTGCGTTACATCCGCGAAACCATGGAACGGGCCGAGTCGTTCACGGCGGTTCCGGGCTGGGGCGGCGTGCTGATGGGCGTGACGGCGCTGGCCGCCGCCGGCTTCGCATCCCACGCGGGATCACGGCGGATCTGGCTGGCTCTGTGGTTGGGCGAGGCGCTGCTGGCGATGGGCGTGGGGGTGTTCGCCATGTGGCGCAAGGCGCACGCCGCCGGGCTGCCGCTGTGGTCGGCGCCCGCGCGCAAGTTCGTATTCAGTTTCGTTCCGCCGCTGTTCGCGGGAGCAGTGCTCACCGCGGCTCTGTGGCAGGCAGGCGCGGTGGCGTCCATTCCCGGGGTGTGGCTGATGCTATACGGCACGGGCGTGATCACCGGCGGCACGTTCTCCGTGCCCGCCATTCCCGTCATGGGAATCTGTTTTCTGGCGGAGGGCGCACTGGCGTTATTCCTGCTGCCGGGAACTTCCATGGTGTGGGCCGATTTGTGGCTGGGCGCGGGGTTTGGCGGCCTGCACATTCTGTTTGGAACGATCATCGCGAGGAGGTACGGTGGCTAGATCCAGCGCGCTCGCGCGCAACCATGACAATAGTCCGCGGCAGGCCAAGGCGCCCGAGGCGCTGCCCGATCTTGACAGGCTGATTCATGAGCGCATCCGGCTGGGCATCATCAGCGCCCTGGCGGCGAATTCGTCGCTCAGCTTTAACGACCTAAAGCGCCTGCTCAAGACGACCGATGGCAACTTGAGCGTGCACGCCCGGAAGCTGGAAGACGCAGGTTACATTGCCTGCACGAAATCCTTCGAAGGGCGCATGCCCAGGACCGAGTATGCGCTGGCGGCCGCGGGCCGCAAGGCACTGGAGAAATATCTGAACCACATGGAAGCGCTGATTCACGCCATGCGTACTCCGGACCCTGCCGGTAAGGAGAGATAACCGGTGGACGGCTTGCACGTTGGCATCATCATGGACGGGAATGGGCGCTGGGCGCTGGGCCGGGGGTTGCCTCGCGTGGCCGGTCATCGCGCCGGCGCCGCGGCAGTGCGGCGCGTGATCGAGGCGGCTCCCGACCTGGGAATCAGGACGCTTACGCTGTACGCCTTCTCCGAGGACAACTGGAGCCGTCCGGCGCGCGAGGTCACCGCGCTGATGAAGCTTCTGGGACGCTACCTGGTGGAAGAAACCGACCGGTGCGTGAAGAACGGCGTTCGTCTGGAAGCCATCGGCCGGCGGGATCGCCTTCCGGCTCCCTTGGTTGCGTTGCTTGAGGACGCCGAACGCAGGACGGCGCGCTGCCGCCGGCTCAATCTGCGTCTGGCTCTGGACTATTCTTCGCGCCGGGCCATTTTGGAAACAGCGCGGCGTCTGGGAAACGGCGCCACCGAGGAATCGTTTTCCGAGGCGCTGGGTCCGGACGTGGATCTTCTGATCCGTACGTCAGGCGAGCAGCGCTTGAGCGATTTTCTCTTGTGGGAATGCGCCTACGCCGAGATGGTGTTCACGCCGCGGATGTGGCCCACCTTCACGGGCGAAGACCTGGCCGCCGCGGTGGATGACTTCCGCCGCCGCGACCGCCGCTTCGGTGGGATCGCATCGGAAGACCCGGCGCGCCGCACGGCGTAATCGAAGGCCGGGCATGCCCGGCCCCTACAAAACGATGCAGGGGCGAGGCACGCCTCGCCCGACCCTTTCTAGTACACTCGAAGCGTGAAATTCCTCCGCATCATCGGAATCGTTCTGGCGGTGCTGATTCTGGCCGCTCTGGCCGTGCCCTTCCTGATTAACGCGAATCAGTTCCGCCCGGTCCTGGAAGAGCGCCTCACGGCAGCGCTGGGACGCGACGTGAAGATCGGGGATCTCAAGATTTCCCTTTTCTCCGGCGGCGCGGCGGCCGGCGATGTGACCATCGCGGACGATCCGGCCTTCAGCAAGGAACCGTTTTTGCGGGCGCAAGCACTGGCCGTGGGCGTGGAACTGTGGCCTCTGATTTTTTCGCGCCAGCTCAACGTGACTTCGTTGACCGTCGACCAGCCTCAAATCGCATTGATCCAAAATGCAGCGGGGGACTGGAATTTTTCGAGCTTGGGAGGCCAGGCCGCATCCGCTCCAGCTTCTCGGCCTCCGGCTGGCGCCGGTGAGGGCAAGACTGACCTGTCGGTGAAGCTGGTTAGAATCTCCAAGGGACGACTCTCGCTCAATAACGGGATCAAGTCCAAGCCGCGAACGCTCCAGAACGTCAACATCGAAATGAAGGATTTCTCTCCGGAATCCTCCTT